>QHOF01000063.1:0-7872 GCA_003219335.1 Verrucomicrobiota bacterium
GCATCTTCACACGGTGGCCGACTGGTTCGACGTTCCTTGTTGGTTGGAGACGCTGCCGCGCCGGATGGGCGTCGTTATCAGCGCCCACGATATGTGGCACGTGACCGGAGGCTGCTTTCTCTATCGCGGATGCGATCGGTACGCCAACGAGACACAGCCTTGCGATCCATGCCCGATCTTGAGATGGCCGGCAAACCGATTGCTGGCAAAGGCTGCACATTCGCGGAAGATGCGGGCATATCCGAAATGCGGAGCGCGCATGGTCGCAAACAGCCACTGGCTTGCCGAAATCGTCAGCCGAAGCCCAATAGTCAAAGCCTGTGGTGGGGTGCAAGTGATTCCTCCCGGAATCGACACGACGCTGTTCAAACCACAGGACAAAAATCTCTGCCGCAAGCATCTCGATTTGCCCATAGACCCGTTTGTGATCGCCACAGGTGGCGCATCGCTAACCGATGCAAACAAAAATGTGCGGTGGTTGTTTGAGCAACTGTCGGGTTTGCCGGATCTCGCGGGCGTAATCGTTTTGGCATTTGGCAAAGGTACTGTCTCGGTTCCGAGTGGTCTCAACGTGCGGTTTGCACGAGGCATTCGCGATCGACATAATCTGGCACGGCTCCTTGCAGTCGCGGATGTTTTTGTCAGTTCTTCGTTGATGGAAACCTACGGTCTGACGCTGGTGGAAGCGATGGCGTGCGGAACACCAGTCGTGGCGTTTCGGGTTGGTGGAATTCCTGAAGCTGCGCCTGACGGGCAGGTCGGGATTCTCTGCCCACCGCAAGATGGCGCGGCATTGATCGAAGCTATCATGAGATTGCGAAATTTGCCGCAACTACGTGAGCGGTTAGGAAATCATGCTTACCAAATCGCGCATAATCAGAACGCAGCGAGTTCGTTCGCCAACGCATTCGCGCAGCTTTATCGGGAATGCGTTTCATCGCGTGGGAACGCACAGCGCAAACGGCCAGCCCTTACGACGTGAAAGTGCAGGCGCCATTTGGTTTTGTGACCGGTTGCCATGCCGGAGACAAATTCATGGTCCAGGCCACACTGGCTAGCATGCGGCATTACTGTCCCGACGTGCCAATATGCCTGACAGTCGATGGCGATTTTGATGTATCGGACTTGGAGAAAGAATACGATCTGGTCGCCTTGCGGGTTTCACAATTGCCATCGGAACAAATGCGCGCAGTGATTTGTGGAAACTATCGCGCGAAGCTTGCGGCCATGTGGGAAGGGCCGTTTGAACGGTACGTCTGGCTGGATTCGGACGCGGTTGTCTGGGGCGACTTTACGCCCCAAATCCGCACGGACGTCGATTTTCAAATTTTTTGGAGCGAGATTTCAATCCCGGCGGACGCCACGGAAATCCCGCCGTGGTTGCCGCATTTTTATTTTGATCCGATGAAGCTGCGCCGGTTCGATCCGGACTTCGAGTGGCGTGGGAAGGCGTATTTCAGTTCCGGAGCTTTTGCTTGCCGGCGAAATGCAATTGCGTTTGAGGTATGGGATAAAGCTGAGTCATGGGAGCGGCAGTCGCCGGGACTGTTTGCCTGGGGCGAGATGGGAATGTTGAACTACTTGGTGTACGCGGTGGCTCAGCACGACGAACTCAAAATTGCCGTGTCAGATCTGCAACATATAGGCGGACATCATGGCATAGATGAACTGAAACAGGATTGCGCGGGGAACGGTTGGCATTTTCCGAAACAAATCCGCCGTCCGCGTGTAGCGCACTTTTGCGGCCGCAAACCAGTTCTGTTTGGTCGCAGTACGTATTCACGCCCGTTTACGATTGCTCGATTAGAGCATCACCGCAGGCGTCATCGGCACCTGGGGGCTTGGTTAGCGGTCCTAAACGAGGAGTGCCAAATAGTTTCCAGTAAAGTCAAAAGACGGCTTTGGAATTTGTTGCGCGATGAATATAGATGACAGGCCTTTCGTGGCGTTTTTAATCCCGTTCGCATCTCGAAGGGTCAAGCCCAAATGGGGAATAGCGTGCGCTCACCTTCGACAGACACTTAAGTCGATACAGAATTCAACTAACGGGAATTACTGTGTCGTTGTGGCTGGTCACGAGCCGCCTGATTTCGATGTGTGTTTGGATTCAAGATTCCACTTCTTATCACTTAATCATCCAGTTCTATCTCATGAAAATTATCACGTTTCTCTAGTGTGGGACAAATTGGCGAAAATTGCAGCAGCTTGGGACTACGCGAAGCAAACGTGGAATCCGCGGTATGTGATGAAAGTTGATGCAGACGATTTTATTAGCTCAAAGCTGGTTGCTTGGTTAGACAAGGCAGATGCTAAGGCTGGTTATCTTATAACACATGGGTGGGTTTGGCGCTCCGGATCGCGTCTTATTGAACGCACCGAGTACTTCGACCGAGTATGTGGTTCCTGTCTCATCATTAGAAGCGATCTTGCGGATAGGAATGGACCTTTCCTTACCGAGCTCGAAGGTGTGCCTCTTGACGAGGCAAGTTCGAAGTTTGCGGCCAGCGATCATTACTCGCTGGTTCCTGGCTCCGGGATCAGCACTCTTTTGTTGACTGACACCCACCAACGTTGTGCGGCTCAATTCGCTTACCTGGGGCATGAACTCTCCAGCGTGCCATTTAAGGCGGTTATTTATCGCACTGGCAATCCCGACAGTACCTCGCGTTTTGGGGGATTTTGGCGATCAAAATGCACTCTGCGAATGCTTGTTGGAAGCATCCGGAGGACAAGATTGATCACCGAAAGATTAAGGAAAGAATTCATGCTAGGTTGACAGCTTGATGAGATCGGAGCGACGCTGTCGGTCACTGGACCAGGCCATCTAAAAGTCTGTGCAGAAAAAGCTGGCAAGAATTCTGAAGACATTAAAGAACCTACCCCGGGGCCGGCAATCCATACGCTCTGCTGGGAGAATCACGGGCCATGCGCGTCAGCTATTCTTTGTTTGGCGAGCACCTGGTGGTGCGGAGTTATTTCTCGGAAAATTCCGAGAATTCTACCGGGCGATTTATCGATGTCGGGGCTTTTCATCCCTTCAAATTATCAAACACAATGTTGCTCAGCCAGTTGGGCTGGCGCGGCATTAATATTGATTGCGGACCCAGTCAAAATTGCTCGTTTTGAAAAGCTGCGCCCTCACGACCAGAACATCTGCGCTGCCGTGGCCGACACACCACATGATATGGTTTACTTGGAATATCCCAGGGGATTCACCAACCGGATAGCAAATCCCGGTGAAGAAGACCTGCTGTCTGGCTGCGGTGAAAAACCATTAAAAGCTACGCCGATTAGAATGACCACGCTGACTGATATTATCGAACAATCGGCTTTTCAGGGACAGCACTTTCATTACTTGAACATCGATTGCGAGGGACAGGATTTATCCGTTCTGAAGGGCTTGGATTTTTTCCGCTATTCCCCCCATTTGATCACTATGGAAGCTTGGACCAAGACAGATCAAGCAGAACTGACCGCGTTTCTACACTGTCTCGGCTATCAACTCACCGATATCGTGCGCATCACATTGTTCTTCAATAAGTGCCCTGCGTCGGTTGTATAACTGTGATGGGTTTTATCGATGACTGTTTCTGTGATGATCACCACGAGAAATCGCGTCGTGGATTTGCGGCGGACCTGCCGTGCTTTGCAGCAATTAAATCCGCTGCCGCTGGAGGTACTCATCACGATCGACGGCTCCACAGACCATATGGCCGAAGCGGTGGAGGCGGAGTTACCCCAGGCGCGGACGTTTGTGAATCCAATGGACCTGGGCTCGGTTGCTTCGCGGGATCGCATGATGCGTGAGGCGCGAGGTGATTTGGTGTTGGCTTTAGATGACGACAGTTATCCGGAGCAGTTGGATTGCATTGCGCGTATTGTCCCGTTCTTTGAACAGCGGCCAAAACTGGCGGTGCTCCATTTCCCACAGCGCACGGACGAGTATCCCCAAACACTCCAGCAAACAGACTTTAGTCCGGAACATTTGACGCGTTCCTTTGCTAACTCTGGCGCAGTGCTGCGGCGATCCACTTATCTCCGGTTGCCAGGATTTGAGTCGCGATTCTTCCACATGTATGAAGAGCCGGACTACGCACTTCAATGCGTGGCCGCGGGTCATGACGTGCTTTTCTCCCCAGTTGTCACGATTCGCCACCATTACTCCGCGCAAACGCGCGATGAAATCCGCGTTCACCATCGTCATGCGCGGAACGAATTCTGGAGCGCTCTGATACGATGCCCTTTTCCGTTTGCGCCTGGGATCCTTGCCTGGCGCGTTTTCTCCCAGTTTCGTTATGCGTCCAAGCGCGGCTGGTCGTGGGTGGTTCGCGAACCGCTATGGTGGGTGCAAGCGCTGGCTGGAATTGCCTACTGCCTTCGAAAACGCATGCCTGTTTCGTGGGCAGAGTACAAACGCTGGCTTGCCTTGCCGTGAAGTGGGTTTGTTGCCAGCTCGGCGCGCGGGAACATTACGCGATTCCGTGCGCGTTATTTCGTCTGAACGCGCTCGGATGCCTGCTGACCGATGCCTGGGTTCCGCCCTCGTCTTTGCTTGCGAAAGCCTGCGATCGCATGTCAAAGCTTACAGACAGGTTTCACAACGAATTGCACGACGCGCCAGTGGCAGCCTTTAATTCGTCACTGATCCTGTTTGAAGCGCTTGCGCGGGCGCGTGGCCTCACAGGCTGGACAAAAATAATCGCGCGCAATCGCTGGTTCCAACGCAAGGTTGCTGCCTTCCTCAACTCTCAACTCTCAACTCTCAATTCTCAACTGATTCTCCTGAGCTACAGCTACACCGCCCTTGAGCCATTTCGATACGCAAAATTGCGCGGGTGGAAAACCTTGCTTGTCCAGATCGATCCCGGTCCAGAGGAAGAGAAGATTGTGGCGGAAGAAGTCGCCCGCGTGCCTGCACTCGCTGGCGGATGGCAACCGGACCCGGAGGAATATCGGAGTTTCTGGCGTGAGGAATGCCAGCTTGCCGATCGGATTATTGTGAACTCGGAATGGTCGCGAGACGGGCTAACGCGCGACGGAATTCCAAGCGACAAGCTATCAGTTATTCCGTTGGCATACCAAAAGCCAGAAGTCAGACATCAGCAGTCGGAAGTCAGAGTTGCCCGAGAGTATCCGGCGCGTTTCACAGCGGAACGGCCGCTGCGCGTGCTTTTTCTTGGTCTCGTGAATCTGCGTAAAGGGGTGGCAAGGTTATTGGAGGCCGCGCGAATTTTGCAAGATGAGCCGGTTGAATTTTGGTTGGTAGGACCTGTGGAAATCGCAAATCCCACCGGCATAATCACAGCGACCGCACGCGTGAAATGGTTCGGCCCTGCGGACCGTAACCAGGCCGCTGAGTGTTACCGAAACGCAGACGTGTTTATTCTTCCGACACTCTCGGATGGATTTGCAATTACGCAGTTGGAAGCGCAGGCGAACGGGTTGCCCGTTATCGCCTCGAAGTTTTGTGGCGAAGTCATTGAGAACGACGTTAACGGAATCATTCTCGAAAAACCGAGTGCCGCATGCATAGCAACGGCGATTCGCGATTGCGTTGCCGATCCGGCTCAGCTGCGAAGGTTTTCTACCGCTTCGCGTGTCCGTGATGAATTCACTATCGAGGCGCTTAGTCAGCATCTGCAAGAGCTGGGCGCAACCCTGTAGGAGATTTGGAGTTCGCCTTTAGGCGGGAGCGAAGGAACGCAGCCATCTTGGCTGTGGGGCCGGCGGGCATCTTGCCTGCCGCAGGACGGATTCGCCGTGGCTTGCCTGCCGAAGAGTTTCTTAATTCACCAGGCGAGACGCCCGGTTGCTCCACAGGCAAAGATGCCTGTGCTACGATGCCAGATTCACGCTGGCCAAATAATCTTAGATTTTGCTTCGCAGTACATTATACTCTGCGCTCGATTTTCGCGCGATGGTTGCCCACGAACTGACGTTCTATCTTGCTGCTGTCGTGTTGCTGGTATTGACGGTGGAAAGCGGCCTGAAGCTGCTGAAGGGGGACAGCTTTAGCATCACGCTGTTCGTGTACGGGACAGTGTTCGCATGGTATTTTGTCGATCCGTTCATTACGCCTGAGCAATACGATTATATTCCTCCATTCTTGATCGGCCAAAGTTATGGCCAGGTCGCGTTGTTTCTGATCGGTTTTCGCGTTTTCGTGCCGGTTGCAGTGCGCTGGACCGTCCGGCGACGAAACGCTGGTGTCTTTACCCAGAGTTTTACGCCGGAACGAATCTTGATCGCCGCGGGGGCGATCTGGCTTTCGCTGTTTATCATTGGTATCGCCCGGCTCGGTGGTGACGTGGTCGGCGCGGTACTTCCGCTCGATTCCCGCGCAGGCGTGACGATGTGGGGCCGTGGCGCAATCGCAAGTTCTGCGAGTGGCTTTCTGATCGCTTTCGCAGGCTATATGTTTAATGCGATCACAGCGTTCCTTGGCGTTTTGATCTTCTTTCAGCGCAGCATCTTCTGGCGCCTGCTTGCCGCCGGGATGTTTGCCATCACGCTTCCGTATTTCTTTTTCGAGGGAGCGCGCAGCCACTTCCTTGCGGCGGCTCTGCCCTTTATCCTCACGTACCTGCTTTACGCTCGTCAGCCGCTCGTTGTAAAATTTGCCATTTTGGCGGTCGCGCTCTTCTGCCTCGATCAGGGTTTCAAATTTGTGACGGCGTTTCGGGGCACCGGTTTCAGAGAAGTGCTGTCTGCCGAGAATCCGTCCGAGTTTGTCGATGAGGATTTGCGGCAACGAGGACTGAACATGATTCAGGAGCTTTGCTTTGTGAACGCGTACCTGGAATCCGGCGCAGCATCTCCGGCATACGGTGCAAGATACTTGAATGAGTTGCTGAATTTCATTCCGCGCGTGATTTGGCCGTCGAAGCCGTTGATTGGAATTGATTACGCGAAGTGGCGCGGCCTTGAGAGCCCGGAAAGCGAGCTCGGGGTTGTCGCCACTATTTCCACCGGAATGATTGGCGGCGGCGTTTTGAACTTTGGTCAAATCCTTGGTCCCGTGGCAGCCGGCATCATCATGGCGCTTTGGAGTGGTCTGCTCATCCGCTGGTGGGAACAAAGGCGATCGCTCTTGCGCCTGGTGTTGTTCATGCTTGGTGCGGGTCTTACGTTCAACCTCGGCCGAGACATCACACTGCTGGTGCTCTGGCCCGTGATATTTGCGTATTGTTTTGTGCGCGTAGCCGAGTTCTGGGGCGCGAAGCCGGTTTCGCAACCGCCGCAAGTCGCGACGTTTGCTCACGATAATCTTCGGCCAGTGCAAGTGCCCGCTGGCCGGCTGAGTCGGTGACGCTGCCGCTCGGGTTGCGGGTGCTCCCTTTGGTACCAAATCGGATTCTCCCATGCCACATGGGTGCGGAAACAAAATGGACAACGGCTCTTTGTCGGATTTATTTGCGTCCGTTTTTTATCGCCAAACGGGGGTATAGCTCAGTTGGTAGAGCGTCTCGTTCGCAATGAGAAGGCCAGGGGTTCGAATCCCCTTACCTCCACCAGGTTTTCGATACTTGAGGCGTTTGACCGTGGCGCTAAATTGCGCACCGCATCCACATCGTTCTTCGTAAGCGAATGACGCGAAAGAAGAATTGCAGCGGGCAATTTCGCGTTTAAGGTGCGCTCTCCAATTTAGCATGTTCCAGACGATTCTCGCTCAGGCTCAAAGCGCGGTACCTCAGGCAGTCCCAGGCGGCGGTATCGGCTCGTTTTTTGTGCCCCTAATTTTCATTTTCATTATCATGTACTTTGTGATGATTCGGCCGCAGAAAAAACGGCAGCAACAGCAACAGCAATTAATCGCGAGTCTAAAGACCGGCGACCGGGTGGTGACGAACGCCGGGATTCACGGCCTCATTT
>QHOF01000063.1:8005-9023 GCA_003219335.1 Verrucomicrobiota bacterium
CGTTGAAGTGATGAACAAATCGAAAATCGAAAATCGGAAATCGAAAATCTCATGACTCCTGCGGTGACATTTTTTATCGGGCTGGCCATGCTCGTACTTTTCGGGTGGTACTTTGCCACCGATCAGGGGCTGCGGAGACGCCTGCTGGCCATGACGCTGATGCTGTTGCTCGTGGTTTTCAGCATCGCTACGATTTGGCCCCCACAGAAAAAGATCGCGCTCGGCCTCGATATTCAAGGAGGCACGTCGTTTCTCGTCCGGCTTGTGCCCGGCGACAAACCGATCACCAAAGGCATGCTCGACCAGGCGGTCGAGGTGATTCGTAAACGCATTGACGTTTTTGGAGTTAGCGAACCAGTCATCAGCCCGGTCGGCGCCGATCGGATTCTGGTCCAGATTCCAGGGCTAGACACCGCGAAGATTCAGGAAGCGCGGGACCAGCTCTCGCGCGTGGCGAAACTCGAGTTCCGCCTTGTGTATCCAGACAACGGTGAACGCTTGAAAGCGATTGATGAAGGGAAAGAAGTCATTCCGCCAGAGTACCGGATCGAAACTCATAAACACCAGGTTCCGGGCGAAAAGCCGGTCGACGAACGGTTACTGGTGAAAAAGAAGGCCGATCTGTCGGGCAACCGCGTTTCGAGCGCAAGCGCTTCTTATGAAAAAGATGGCTGGGTAGTGCATTTGCGATTCGATCCTGAAGGCGCGAAGAAGTTCGGCGACATCACGGCCGCAAATGTTCATCATCGCTTCGCGATTGTGCTGGATGGGGTGATCCAATCTGCGCCTGTCATTCAGGATGCAATTTACGGTGGCGACGCACAAATCCCCGGCAGATTTACCGAGGACGAAGCGCGCGGGCTGGCCAGCGTGCTCGAGAACCCGCTGCAAACGCCCGTGAGCATCGAAGAAGAGCGCAGCATCTCGCCGACTCTCGGGCTGGACTCGATCCGCGCGAGTGTTCTCGCCGGCTTGGTTGGCCTGGCCATCACACTCGTTTGCGTGGCCATCTATTACA
>QHOF01000528.1 GCA_003219335.1 Verrucomicrobiota bacterium
GATTGCCAATACGGAGCTTTACATTCTCGATCGCCATTGCCAGCCGGTGCCCGTCGGTGTCCCAGGCGAATTGTACATCGGTGGGATGGGACTGGCCCGGGGTTATTTAAACAGCCCTGAGCTTACCGCCGAGAAGTTCGTCGATCATCCGTTCAGTTCCGAGCCGAAAGCCCGCCTATATAAGACCGGCGATCTCGTCCGCTATCGGCGCGACGGGGCGATTGAGTATCTGGGAAGGCTCGATGATCAGGTTAAAATCCGCGGCTTCCGGATCGAATTGGGCGAGATCGAAGCCGCGTTGCTGGCCCTTGCTGCCATAGAGCAGGCGGTGGTTCTGGTGCGCGAGGACATTCCAGGCGACAAGCGCTTAGTGGCTTACCTCGTCTGTACGCCCGGCCAAACGCTGCAGGTCGAAAGCCTGCGCAGCCAGTTGCAGCAACAGCTACCCGCCTACATGGTGCCTTCTGCGTTCGTCTCGTTGAACGCGTTGCCGCTTACCTCGAACGGCAAAGTAGATCGTCGAGCCTTGCCTGGTCCGGACCAGAGTAGGCCGGATCTGGAAAAAGCCTTTGCTGCTCCCATCACACGAAGCGAGGAGGTATTGGCCAAGATCTGGGCGAACCTTCTTAAGCTTGAGCGGGTCGGCATCCACGACAATTTCTTTGATCTGGGAGGACATTCGCTGCTGGCGGTGCGGCTGATGAGTCAAATTGAGAAGAGCTTCGGCAAAAAACTTCCCCTCGCTATCCTTTTCCAAGCTCCAACAATCGAGCAATTGGCCGAACTCATCAGTCAGAATGTTGTGTTACCCAAGTGGGATTCTTTGATCCCACTTCAAACTCGGGGCTCTAAGCCTCCGTTCTTCTGGGTCCACGGTGAAGACAGTAATGCTTTCCTGCCTCGCTACCTGGGACCGGACCAGCCCTTATACGGGCTGAGACACCAGAGCGAAGACGGAACACCCGCCCGCTACCACACCGTAGTTGACATCGCCGCCCATTATCTCAGTGAAATTCGTAGCGTGCAGCCCCAAGGGCCTTATTTTCTCGGTGGCTATTGTTTCGGCGCCATAGTCGCATTTGAAATCGCGCAGCAACTCAAAAAACTAAATCAAGGTATCCCTCTCTTAGTCTTACTCGACCCGGTCAATCCCAAGGTAGGCCCGTTGTCGGCTTCAGCTCCGCCGACTTCCCGTTCGTCAACCAACGGAACATCATTGGTTGACGAAATCTCTCGTCACCTTCTAAACCTAGAATCTCTCAAAGCCAACGAGAAGGTCCATTACGTTCTGGAAAGAGCCAAGGGCAAGATCATGAGTATCACGTCTCCCATTAACAAGATCTTAAAAAAAATGGCTTACGAGGCGTGCTTGGCTCTGGGCTATCCCATTCCTCCTTCGCTCCATAGCCGCTACATTCTGGATATCTACGACCAGGCGATGGCCGACTATGTGCCTGAAGTGCACCCAGGTCGCCTGATTATTTTGAAAGCTAGCGAACACTGTGATCCTGATAGCTGGCGGAGGCTAGCTATGGAACGAATAGAGATTCACGAAATCCCCGGCGACCATAGCATTATTCTCCACGAACCTTACGTGCGCGATTGGGGCAATCTGCTAAAAATGGAGATTGACGGAGTTCAATCCCTAGCGGTCGTAAGAGACGGGCGGACACACTTATCACGAAAGCTGCCGAGGTATCTAAATTGGAGCGTCGTCACGCCGATGCTGTATTGGGCGCTCTCGGAATCCATATCCAGTGGGCTGATTGCGATCTTTTAAAAGACCTTACATCAGGTTTTTTTACAGACGATGAATCGGCCGGGGCTGGGCGCTCTGTCACCCTTAAGAGCACGGGTGCGCTGTATTGAGAAGCATATCTTTCAAGAAATTTGAGACCGGCCCTCGCCCTAGCTAGGGAGCTGAAAAAGAAGCTGGGTCGCGCCGGTTCGTTCAATGGCGGTCTAAAAATTTAGTCCCTGGATGAAGCCTGTACGAGAATGCGCAAAGGAGCCGAATCATGCGGAAGCCGAAAGAGAGGGGAGACCTTTTATACCGGAACATCAATGCAAGTGCCTTCTGTCTGAAACGTCGGCCCGACGTGAGGAGCCGTCTCGTGGATGGGGAACTGGTGGTGCTGGACCGTGAGGCAGGGTTCATCCATCAGCTCAACAAGACCGCGACCTACATCTGGCAGCAGTGCGACGGTCAGCATACGGCAGCCACAATTGCTGGTCAGGTCTGTGAAGCTTTTGAAGTCGATGAACCCACTGCCCTAAAGGACGTGTGTGAGATTCTTACAAGGCTACAAAACTTAGACCTAGTCGTGAAGGCTTAAAAAGAAAACAAACAGAAAGGGAGGTTGCTTATGTCTGATATTAAGATCAAGCGAAGAGAGTTCGTCAAGAGAGCCGCTTATGCCGCTCCGATGATTTTGACTCTTAAAGCCATGCCGGCATTTGCTGCTGCAGGTTCGGGAAAAGACAGAAGTCGCTGGCGTGAGAATCGCGCGCATGAGACCGAGTCCGGAAGAGGCGCCCGCCGCTAGCTCGTTAAGAGGGCAGGTGGGCGCTGTCGGTCCACCGCCCTCTCGCGATCCAGAAAATGATTTCGTCGTTTAGACGTAACCAGATTTTTCTCGAGATATTGGGATGCCGCGTGAGAATAGAGTGCCGCGATCC
>QHOF01000531.1 GCA_003219335.1 Verrucomicrobiota bacterium
GCGTTGGACTTGCGCCGCAAGGACTCACGGGGCAGTGGAAGATCTCCATTGAAGCCGTTATACCATCGATAACATCGTAGCCCCCTGCCACCCAGATGTTGTCGGTGCCATCGGTATCGGTAGCGAAGTTGCGACGCGCGTCCACAAATGGCTGACCAAGTGACCACGTGTTGCTAGCCGGATCGTAGATATCCACCTCGTTGGAGGGATTGGGGAAGGTGGTGTCATCACCGCCCGGGTCATACAGTTTGTTACAGAAGTCAAACCCTCGAGTATTGTCCGTGGCCCTTGGTATGCTGGCGATCGTGGTGATGGAATCACCCATAGGATCGTATTTAAATGAATTAGTGGTAGGAGTAAGCACCCCGGCGGAGATACTGGCGCCGCCACCCGTGTAAATGAAGTTACCGATGGTCGCCGCCGGTATGTAGGCGAGCGGAACCGGCAGGACAGCTGTTTTTTGCACCCAGCCCGCAGGGTTAGGCGTAAACTGCCAGATCTGGTCGGTGGAGTCGCCAGTCGGCGGATTGTTAAACCCGCCCAGGATAAAGAGCTGGTTGTTAAAGACACTGAAGCCTCCGGGCAGCGTGTTCACGCCAGGTGGCCAGGGAGCGGCAACAACTGTGATTGCATCGGCAACAGGGTCATACCGAAAGACGCGACCAGTCACAACATTGACGACCACTTGGGATCCGCCCGCGCAGTAGATGTAATCCGTTCCGCTGTCGTTTAGCACGGCGCAAGCCATGTTGTTGACGATCTCATCCGGGTAAGTGGCTGCCTTGACGGTCCATGTGTTAGACACCGGATCATACTCGAAGGGGTTGGTAAACTCGCTGCCCTGATTGTCAGAGGCGCGTCCGCCCATGGCGTAAAACTTCCCGTTGGCTGGGAAGAAGACGCCAACGAAACGAACACCGGCAAACGGCATGTTTGGCCCCGCTGCCCAACTGCAGGGTTCAGGCCCTTCGACCGTGTACATCCCCGAGAAGGCCGCATTAACATTACATCCATTAGCAGTGATCGATCCGCTCCCAATGCTCGCCGTCACGCTGCCTCCATTATCGAAATGCAGGGTGAAATGGGCAGTCGTGTTTCCGTTGATGACTTGGACTGCGGTGACGCTGCCGCCCACGTTGCCGGTAAGAGTCAGATCGCTCGTCTGGACTGACGCTGGATCAATCGCTTGGTTGAAGTTCACGTCATAGGTGTAGTCGCCTGGCGCCGGCGGTGAAAACGTGCCCCCAACGGGCGGGACAGTCGTAGTCACCTGCAGCGGCGTTACGGCGTAACAGAACGTGCACGTGAACTCAAAGTTCGGCATCTCATCCGAGGCGCGGAGAATTGCGCCGGCGGGAATAAGCATCGTCTGCACGCCCTCCGTGGTCACAGGCGTGCTGTTAAAGTGGAAGGTGATCATGGTCGTGCCCGGTGTGTAGCTATCGGAGTCCGCTGGCGTTCCGTTCACTGTGAAATCGGTGGGCTGGACAGTGGATGGGTCCGCGGGATCGCTCAAGTTGACGACGAAGTCCACCGGCTGGGTGGTGATCACACTGTTGCAAGCCGGGTCAGTGGTGGTCACGGAAAAGCCTACCAGCTCCCTGTCGGTAAAGGCATCCTGCTGGGATTGGCCGCTAATGGTCACGCGCCCGTCATCCCATGAAGTGAGGTGCTTGGTGAGGATCGCAGTGCCGTAGTCATAGTCGCCCGCATACGTCGTCTGGATGTTCGCGTCAGGTTGCCCCGGCAGAGGACTAACTACGTCCGACAACGTATCATCAGCCAGCCACGTCATGCCGTTGTCGTTGGACTTGCGCGCCCACATCCGGTAACAGGGAACGCCCGGGTTAGCATAAGTGCAGTTGGTGCTCTCGCGCGCATCGTACCACATCGCCAAGAGGGTGCCTGCGTCACTGACCGAAATGTTGGGCTGCCACTGAGGACGGGTCGTGGAATCGCTGTTCAACTTGAACGGCGCGCTAAAGGTCACGCCGCTGTCGGTGGAACGGATGTAATAAACGTCGCCAGCGTCGCTGCCCGTCCCGTGCTGGGCATAGACGAGGTGAACGACATGGTTGAAGGCAGCCGGCTCACCCCAGCCCTCGTGCCGCCAGTAGCCGCCGTTATCGGGAAACATCTGGGCGAAGTAGCCGACAGCTGTCACGCCCGGTCCCGGGAAGCTGGGGCCGGTGTAGGTGTTGGTCCATGTGTTGCCACCGTCCGTGGACCTATAAATATGGTTGACGTCGTTGTGGGGGAAGCCACCGCCGCCTTCGTCCATCCCGGCGATGTAAACATCGCCCGTAACCTTGTCGGAGGTGATCTGGACGTTCCGGATGAAGGTGTTGGTAACGTTGACAGGGGCGGACCAAGTGATGCCGTTATCGCTGGAGTAGGTGGAGCGAATCTGCTCGCTCTGAGCGAAGTCATTCCAGGAAGCGTACATTCGACCGAAAAATGGAGAAGATGGGTTGTTATCTGCGTAGCCAGACTCGCGGTCGTCACTGGAACCGTTGTGAACGCAAGCACCAACCGACCAGGTGACGCCGCCGTCAGTGGACTTCCAGGAGCCAAGGCCAAAACCGCCGCAGCCCGAAGCGATATCAATTGCAAAGAAAGTGCTGGTCGGTTTGTTGTAGAGAACAACCGGGTCGCCAAAGTTACTCCCGTGGCCACTGCACAAGGGACAGGGGAGAATCCGGGTGAAAGTGGCGCCGCCGTCACTGGAGTACGATATACCGGCATAGCAGCTCGGGGCGCTGTGTGAGTCGTTGTAGTTCACCACGATCTGGTTGGGGTTATCCGGGTTGGCCGTGGTGTATGTCTCAGACTGGGTAACAGCCGGAAAGGTCTCGGTGCCGGTGATCACATCGACATCCGTGGCGCCATACGCCAGCGGGGTCGGCAACAGTTTTTGGACAAGCCGCGAGAACGCGCTGCCAGGGGAAGCTGAACCTCCCGGCGACTCGCCGCAGGCAATCATGATGAGGCCAGCCCCGAGGTTTTCCATCCTGTCGATGCCCCGTTCGTGAATCGTGGAACAGTCAAAGCCGGGAGGAAGACCGGGGATGTTGATGATATGAGTCTTCTTCTGCCGCGATTGAGCGTTGGTTGCAGCAACCGTCGAGAAGGTCCCAAAGCCCAGCAGCGCCAGAAAGACGCCGGCCAGAACAATGAACAAACCGATTAACACGCGCGGATTGAGGAAGGCGGATCGTGAAGTGGATTTCTTTTTCATGAGTGGAGTGGGCTATGATGTGGATGTGAATTTGAAGTGTCAAACGTTGTTTGTAGTGAAAACGGAACCACGGATTTCACGGATAGCACGGATATCTTCTGGCTGTTTTCCTCAGCTGCAGGTTTCTGTTTATCCGTGCGATTCGCGCCATCCGTGGTTCTCTTTATTTTTTTTGGTCCCCCCGGTTTATCAAATGCACAAATGCATGGCAAGCTTTTTTTGAAATTTTTTAGGCGAACCACGGATGGCACGCAGCGGCCAAGCCGCAGCCAAAGTAGCGCAGACTTCCAAGTCTGCCGTATCGCGGGTTTCTAAACCCGCAGAGCGTTCGAGCTCGCCCCTTCGTCTTCGTTCCCTTCGTTGCCTTCTGTAAAAATGTCTGAGCCCGCCGCCATCCAGGAGACACCGACGCGGGAACGGCGCCGATTGCCTCGCAAGCCAGAGGCTCGCGCTACTCTGCACGCGTCGCTTTGAATGTGCCGTGCTTGGAGGGTCGATCTCCCACGAGCGGAGAGAATTCCACTTCGCCGGTGATCACGTCCGGCGTTTCAAATTTTCCTTTGAAAACCAACGTTCCGGCGTCTCGCCCCACGTTGCCGAGCATGAATTCCATCGGTCCAGAGAACGTTACCGCGTTTCCTTCGGCGCGGGTCCACGTTGCCTCCGAAGGCTTGGCTCCTCCCCACACCCTGGCTTTCGCATCCAGCAAAAGCAAAGTGCCTTTGCCCTCGCCCTGCGCCTCAAAGCGCAGGGAGCGGTGCTCCTCATTCGCAAATGTGATTTCCACGTTCCATCTGCCGACCATGTTCGGAGATTGCGCTTCGGCCAAGGCGGAGCAGCATGTGTTCACGATTAGGGTCAGAATTAATGGCCCCGTTGCCTTCACACCTTTTTCTAATCGCAATTTGGTCTCCGGGCAAGGTGAGAAGAGTTTCAACCACGGATCACACGGGGCACGGATTGCTTCGGGGGCGCCTCCGCCTACGGCCGGGGAGCCGGTGTTGGCCGAGGCCTGGCTGTCGGTGTAGGCCTTGGAGTAGATGTAGCAGTTGCCGTAGGCGTCGGAGTTGGCGTGCCGCTCCCCACTGGCGCCTGGATTGCAACCATCATGGGCGACCCTGTCTTGAAGAAGCCGACCGTCGCACTGGCACTTTGCGGAGGTTGATCGGCGTCAAACCGGAAGTTATACAATGTGCCGAAGCGAATCGCGTTCGCGTTCTGATTCTGCGCAAACGTTTCGCTGTTCCAGGTTATGGAATCACTGGCCTGAGTAACAGCCCAGGGCATGCTGCTGTAACCCTGGTTATTAAACGTGCCGTCGTTTGCCCAGCCAGGTTCCTGAGGCGGCGCGTGAAATCCGATGTTACTGAGATTGGCTCCGGCGCCCAAAGGCACGCTAAAGTATTGAATACTGCGATCGAGATTGTAATTGTACACGGCATACTCATAGTGATAGACTCCCGGCGCAGGACTGGTCACTTTGTAGCCCACAAACGAGATGCCATCGTTTCCCGGATCAGGCTGCACCTGATTTACCGTCGCCCCTGTCCAAGCCATGATGGCAGGCTGCATTCTCTGGGTCTGGCCAACAGGGGAAAATGTGAAGCTCGTTATGCCGCTAACAAGGAACTGACGGTAGGAAGCGTTGTTATACATGTTGCACTCCCCGGGATGGGCCTGACACCACGTGTATTCAAGCGGGTC
>QHOF01000526.1 GCA_003219335.1 Verrucomicrobiota bacterium
CAGAGGCGCAGCCAATGGCCCACACGCGTGATGCGCGAATCATCCGCCGTCACGGTGAGCCCGTTGCCAATCGCCTCCGCCCCAAGGATCATGGTGCGGAATTTGTAGCAACGAAAATTCCTCCCACCCCTTCCGACCCGATCCTGATTGAACAATACCGGCCCGCCGTCATCCATCTTGATCGCGAGCGCGATTAGCCCGATGATCGGCGACAGCACAATCAGCGCGCTTCCCGCCACAGCCATATCAAAAAGCCGTTTACAGCCCAGGGCGATCTTACTTTGTAACGTCATCATCAGAAATGTCTCCTTTGTAAACCGGAAGTCAGAGATCGGACGTCAGAGATCAGTAATCAGCTGTTGGCAGATCGCAAATGGCAAATGGCAGACGGCGGAATTGCGGAAATCGGAGCTGGGAAGAATTCGGATTGCGGATTGCGGATTTACTGTCCGCTGGAACATCGCCCTTTGCCTTAGCTATTTGCCATCTGCAATCGGCTATCTAGCCACTCTCTGCAGCAGCTCGTCGTAACGACTGACGGCCGCGTGCTTCGAATGATTTTCCTCGGCATACTGCCGGCCGCGCCAGCCCATCGATTCGCGCAGGGATGAATCGTTGTAAAGGGTGAGAATCGCTTCCGTTAACGCTACGGCATTACCGGGTCTGACACAGAGACCACATTCAGCAGTTTTCACGACTTGCTCGACCCCGCTCTCCCCTTCCGAGCTTGCCAGCAAGGCCCGGCTTCGTAGATCTTGGATGGGAAAGAATCGTTGGCCGCCCCGTCCTTGTACAAAGATACTTGAACGTCGGAAGATGCCCGTAGCCAGGGGAGGCTCTCGCGAGGCTGAAAAGGCATGAAACGGACGTTATTGAGTTTCAAATCATGTGCTCTGTTTTCCAATCCAGGTTTGACCACGCCATTGCCAACGATCAAAAACAGAATATCCTTTTGCGATGATAAGAGAGCAGCCGCTTCCAGCATTGTGTCGAGGTCGTAAACGTAGCCGAGATTCCCGGCATAAGTGACGACGAATTTGCCGGACAAACCGTGTTCCCCGCTGAAGCGATTTTCTCTCGGTAGCGGCCGGATAAAGTCGGTATCAACGAAGTTCGGTATAATGGAAATTTTTTTCGCCGGTACTTGCTTGGCGAGTAAATTGTCGCGCATCGCCGGAGTAATGACCGTAATGTGTGCCGCCTTTCGGTACATGAAACTCTCCATCGATCTCAATGCCGCGATCGCGTACGAATTGCGCAGCTGGCCGGCTCGAACGGGAACGTCAGGGTACAGGTCCTGGACATTATAGATAAACGGGGCGGATTTAATTTTCTCTAAGAACCACGCCGACAAACCGGTGAAGAATGATCCGTTCGGACAAAGAACGACATCCCAGCGTTTGCGGGAGATGGCCGCCGCCAACGTGGCAAAGGCGTTATACGAGACGTAGCTGAGCAGCCGGTTGACCATGCTTTTCTTGCCCGGCGCGTAGACATAAAGCCGAACAATGTCCATCTCGCCGTAACGCCCGCGCTGAACTAGCTTCCCTCTGTACTCGTCCCAGATGCGGAAATTTTCGTAATGTGGAAATCCGGTGATCACCGAAACTTCATGGCCGCAGGCCGTCAATCCTTCACACAGTTGAGCCATCAATAGACCCGTCGGATTGACATCCGGGGGAAATTGAATGATCGGGAGGAGAATGCGCATTGGGGGGTTGGGAAGGCTGAGGCTTAGGTTAAGGTTGAGTGAACGAGTTGATTAGCTTGTTCAGCTCTTCCCAGATATTTTCTATCAGTTGTGACAAGGCAGTAAGTTCAGATTGTTGGAAATAACCGACCTTGAACCCGTAGATCAGATGGCTTTTTGTTTCCGCCAACGAACCACGGGCAACATAGTAGAAATTGAGCTTATCCTTCGTGTGATGTCGTCCAAAGCCTTCCGCGATGTTGCCGGGCACCGATAACGCTGAACGACGGATTTGCGAGGTCAAACCGTAATCCTCTTTCCTCGGTAGTGGCTCGGTTAACGCAAACACTTGCTCTGCGAGCTCCATTGCTTTTTGCCAAACAGGCATATCTTCAAAGGACGCGTACACTGTCTTCGATTGCCCTAAACCTCAACCTTAGCCTGAACCTCAACCTCATCCTTTTTCAACAAGAAAGCTGCCGATCGCCAGCACGTCCATTTTCGTTCTCAAGAAGCAGTTGATGGCCTCCTCCGGGTTACACACCACCGGCTCGTTCTCATTAAATGAGGTGTTGAGAAGAACCGGCACGCCGGTGAGATTTTCG
>QHOF01000527.1:0-443 GCA_003219335.1 Verrucomicrobiota bacterium
GCAAATGGGAGACATTTGGAAGAGCTCCAGCGCGATGAAACTTTGCAGTCGGCTCTCGTTCATCCGCTGATTGTCATCGGGGAAGCGGTCAAAGGATTATCAAGGGAATTTCGGGAAGAAAACTCTCAAATTCCGTGGACGCAGATGGCTGGCATGCGTGACAGGCTTATCCACGCCTACCATCGCACCGATTGGGAATTGGTTTGGAAAGCGGTGACTGAAGACCTGCCGAAGGTGGCGGAGTTTGTACGCTCACAGGGAATCAAATGAACGCAGGCGTTATTGGGCCTGTGGTTTTTCTTCGCAGAGTTTTTGGAAGCGCGGATCGTTGCGCAGCGGATCGAACATGGGATCGAGCCGGAGCAGCGCAGGAGTAAGCGGCGCAGTCATTGCGCCAGTATACGGTATCGAGAGTAGTTTTTGTAGAGCGGCGATGGCTCGGT
>QHOF01000527.1:520-2540 GCA_003219335.1 Verrucomicrobiota bacterium
ATGGCCCGCTCCGACAGAGCCAACGCGGCGGCTTTGTCACCGAGACCCATACTGATCAGCGCGAGATCTCCGATGAGGACATAATTTTCCGGCTGTTCTTTGAGGAAAGGTTCCAGTTCGCTGCGCGCCTGTCGCCAACTTTCCCGGGCGGCGGCATGATCGCCGGCGAGCTCTTGCGCCCAGCCTAAGTAGAAGCGCAGTTCGCCATTGACGTAACCCAACGCTGGATCAGGCTTGGCAAGTACTTCTTTTAACCGAGAGATGATTTGTGCAGGGCGGCGCTCCAGGATCGCTTGGTAGGCTTGTGTTACCAATGCCCAAGCGGCGTCGGCCCCTGGATGGAGCGGAGCGAGGATCGCGGAGGCACGCGGCAGGTCGCCCTCGGCTTGTGCAGTGCCCGCCTGTCTTACGAAAGTATCCACATCATCGGGTGTGATATCGAGAACCTGATCAAGCTTCCGCATTGCCTCGGGGAAACGACGAAGACAGAAGTAGGAAAGCGCGTGCTCGGTGAGAACGGAAACGTTGCGCGGGTCGAGCCGCTCAGCTTCATTTAAGTACGACTCGCTCCGGTCCCACTGGCCTCGCCTGCGCGCGACATAGGCCAGCGATTCAGGAATGCGGCTACTATTGGGCAGGAGCTGACGTGCTTGCTCAAGGTAACGCACAGCGGTGTCATAATCCTTTAGGCAGCCGTAATGGTAATAGCCCTTGGCCATCAGCGCCTCGCCGAGATTGCGCTGAAGAGTGAGCGCTGTGTCGGCTGCCTGGCGCGCCTCTTCGCGCAGGGCGACAGTTGGTTCAAGACTCTGTTGTGTGTAGCCGCGCGCATCCACGTATGACAGCAGCGCCCAACTCAGGGCAAACCTCGGGTCCAACCGCACCGCTTCTCTGAGATATTTCTGCGCGGCGAGAGCGTTGGCGGACGTGTTGCCAGCCTTCAGACTATAAGCCAGGCCACGCAGGTAAGCATCGTAAGCCTCGGTATTGTCAGTCGGTTTGGCGTCGATGAGTTGCTCTTCCCGACCGCTGAGGTGCGCTCGCAACTGATCGGCGATGGACTTGGCTACCTCACTCTCGACCGAAAAGATGTCGGTCAGTTTGCGATCAAGGGTATCGGCCCAAAGGTGGGAATCATTGGCCGCTTTGATCAGTTGCACGTTCACCCGCACGGCATCGCCGCTTTTCTGCACACTTCCTTCCAGGATGTGGGCGACGCCAAGCTGTCTGCCGATCTCAGGCAGGTTTTCCGGCGCGCTTTTGTAATGTTGCGTGGATGTGCGCGAGATCACCTTCAGATCGGCGATCTTGGATAAGCGGGTCAGGATCTCGTCCTGGATGCCGTCGGCAAAGTAAGCGTTATCAGGGTCGCGGCTCCGGTTTTCGAACGGAAGCACCGCGATTGATTTTTCCACAACCGCCAAGGCCGAGCGCGTCGGTCTCCGCAAAAGGAAGACGAAGGCAGCGACAATCGCGGCAAGCACGAGCAGCGCGATGGCCACTTCCGCCCAGCGCATGCGGGCGCGATGTTTCTGCACGGTCTCGAATTTCCGCGGCAGCGTCGCATTGCCGAATTGATCGTCATAGAGATTCACGACCGAGATGCGCACGCCATGTTTCACTTCGCACGAACCAAGGTCGTGCAGGAGCGGTCGCCACTGTTCGTATTCTTCGAGGTCCTCGGCGACATGTTTGGAAAGCAGAATGTGGCCGGCGTCACCACAGCACATCACCCGCTGCGCTATGTTGAGGCCCGCGCCCGCGAGATTTGCACGACCAGTCACATCGATCACGCCGCTGACCGGACCGCTGTGCACGCCCATCCGAAGCGGTAGGCGCGGGCGCTCTTTGAGCACGCGGCTGATCTCCACCGCGCATCGCGCCGGCGCTTCCGGACTGGTGTAAAACACCAGCGCCATGCCGTCGCCAGTGGCAATTTTGATCAGACGATCCGACGTATCGGCTTTTTGAAATTGCTCTGTCGCGCGCACGATTTGCGTTAGCTCATCGACCGCGGCGC
>QHOF01000005.1 GCA_003219335.1 Verrucomicrobiota bacterium
TCGACAAAATGCCAGTACAAACCAATCAGCTCGACCGGCGTGTGATAGGATAAGGAGAACCGACCACGGAGGCTTTTGATGACTAAGTAAGTCAAAAGGCCGATGCCAATAATCATGTGCAAGGCATGCATGCCAGTCATCACGAAATAGAAGGAAAAAAAGATCTCCGCTGGCCGCGCGAAACGTTCCTCATAGACAAAGGAGCTACCCGGTACCAGATGCTCCTCAAACTTAAAATAGTACTCCGAGAACTTGATCCCGAGAAACACCACGCCCAACAACATGGTTAGGAGCAAGAAACTAACCAACGCCCTGCGTTTGCCCGCCTGCGCGCTATAAACCGCCAACGCCATGGTAAAACTACTGCAGATAAGCACCGCCGTGTTGATGCTACCAAGCAATACATCCAGGTGATTGCTTGCGCTGGCAAATGCAGCCGAATAATCCGATCGATAAAGGATGTATCCCATGAACATCCCGCCGAAGAACATGACCTCCGTCGCCAGAAATACCCACATCCCTGTCCAGGAGGCGTCGTGCTGTTGCGCGGTATCGTCGAATTGATGCGACCGGACAGTTTCCACCTTAGACATGGGCGGGCCTCCCGGAATAGAGCGCTTCAGGCTCCGCGACATCGTACGCGTAGGCCTCTGCCGTCACCAGCGGAGTGACCTCAAAGTTGTCTGTGGGAGGCGGCGAGAGCGTTTCCCATTCGAGGCCCCTGGCTCTCCAGGGATTTTTTCCAGCAACTGCTCCATAGCGGAGCGACCAGATCATATAGACCAGGGGCAAGACATAGCCGACGGCGAGGATCGAAGCGCCCGCCGATGACATAACATTGAGAACTTGAAACTCAGGCGGATAAACGTGATAGCGGCGCGGCATGCCCAGGTAGCCGAGCACGAACTGAGGAAAGAATGTCAGGTTGAAGCCGATGAAGATGATCAGTGCGGCCAGCCTTGCCCACCCTTCCGGGTACATCCGCCCCGTCATTTTGGGCCACCAGAAATGGATGCCGCCCATGTACGCCATGACCGCACTGCCCACCATGATGTAATGAAAATGGGCAATCACAAAATAGGTATCGTGGACGTGGATATTGACTCCTAACGTCGCGACGAACAGGCCGGTCAGTCCGCCGATGGTGAACAAACCGATAAATCCGAGCGCATACAGCATCGGCGCGTCGTAGGAGATCGAGCCCTTATAAAGCGTAGCTGTCCAGTTGAAGACTTTGATTGCCGAGGGAATGGCAACCAGAAAACTCAGCAAGGAAAACACCATGCCGGCATAAACCGACTGCCCGCTAACAAACATATGATGTCCCCAGACGAGAAAACCGAGCACCGCGATGGCCAGGCTGGAGAAGGCGACAAACTCATAGCCGAAGACCCGCTTGCGCGAGAAGCAAGGGATCAGCTCGCTGATCACACCCATTCCGGGCAGGATCATGATGTAGACGGCCGGATGCGAATAGAACCAGAAGAGATGCTGGAAGAGAAGAGGATCGCCGCCCCGCGTGGGATCGAAAATCCCCAGGTCAAACAGGCGCTCGATGGCGACGAGCGCCAGCGAGATGGCCAGAACCGGCGTCCCCAAGACAA
Source organism: Verrucomicrobiota bacterium (assembly GCA_003219335.1). Taxonomy (GTDB): domain Bacteria; phylum Verrucomicrobiota; class Verrucomicrobiia; order Chthoniobacterales; family UBA10450; genus Udaeobacter. The sequence continues at coordinate 1,605 of QHOF01000005.1, forward strand.
AAATAATGCTGGTGGCGTAATGCGACCATACGAACAAAGGAAGGCGGAACCACGTCATGCCTGGAGCGCGCATCTTATGGATGGTGACGACGAAGTTGAGGCCGGTCAAAATCGATGAGAAGCCTGTGATGAAAATTCCTATGACGGTCAGCGCCACGTTGGTATTGGAATAAATACTGCTGTAGGGAGTGTAAAAGGTCCAACCCGTATCAACCCCACCGGCCGCCGCCGCAGTCAGAGTAAACAACCCTCCCAGGATATAGATATACCAGCTCGCAAGGTTGAGGCGGGGAAAGGCAAGGTCGCGCGCGCCTATCATCATCGGTATTAGAAAGTTTCCCAGGACCGCGGGAATCGACGGGATCAGAAAGAAAAAGATCATGGTCACGCCGTGCATGGTGAAGAACTTGTTGTAGGTCTCTGCCTGGACCAAGTCTCCCTGAGGCGTCAGCAGCTCCAAGCGGATCAAGGTAGCGAAAAGCCCCCCTATGAAAAAGAAAAAAGTGACCGACACCAGGTAAAGCCAGGCGATGCGCTTGTGGTCAGTCGTCAAGAGCCAGGATTTGAGGCCGTAGTTGACATTGAGATAGTGTTCACGGCGCTCGGTTTCGACGGCATTCATCTCTGAGTTCGTTCCCTTTCTTGTCTCTCCAGAGACTTGATATAGGCAATCAGTTGCAAGATTCCCTCTTCGCTGACCAGCCCTTTAAAGATCGGCATTACCGGCTGATACCGGGCCGTGATCTTCGCCCGCGGGTCGAGGATTGACTCGCGAATGTAGTTCTCATCTGCGGTTACCGTTTTGCCCCCCTGGAGTTCCACCGGCTTGCCGAACAGCCCTACGAGCGATGGTCCCTGGCCCGTCCCGTCTGGTCGATGGCAGGTGCTACAACCAAGCCGCTGAAAAAGCTTCTCGCCAGCTTCTGTCATTGATACTCCGGTTGCCCCACCTCCTAGCCACCTCACATAATCCGCCGGCTCCATCACAACGATCCGGCCAATCATGCCGGAATGTTGCGTGCCGCAATACTGTGCGCAAAATAGATGGTAGGCGCCAGGCTTGGTCGCCTGGAACCACATCGTGGTGTAGCGACCCGGCAGGACATCCTTTTTAATCCGAAAGGCGGGCACAAAAAAATCATGAATGACGTCCTCTGAGGTCAGCATCAATTTAATGGCTTGGCCCACCGGCACGTGCAGCTCATTGATTTCCCGCTGGCCCTGAGGGTGTTGGGCCTTCCACATCCATTGTTTTGCCACCACATTGATCTCTACGGCGTTCTTCGGCGGATGGTAGGTGTCGAAAAATAGCAAGGCGCCCCAGATAAACATGACCATGGTAAGACCGAGCGGAACCACGATCCAGAAAATCTCCAGCGCGAGGTTACCCGTGATCGGCATTGGTCGTTCGTCCTCGGATCGGCGCCGATACTTGACGGCAAAGAAAACCACGAGAAAGAAAATCAGCGACACAAAGAATACCGCGACGCCAATAAGGAAGAAAAAGAGAGCATCCACGCGTCCGGCCATCGTGGAGGCCTGCTCGGGGAACAGGGAAAAGCCCAGGCTCATAATCCTACGCGCTCTCCCCGGGCGCTAGTTTTCGGTTCCGATCCCGGCGTAGCATGACAAAGATGAAGCTTCCCAAAAGCAGCACGGTGGTGATTCCCGCCAGACGGATTACTCGCGTGATCATGAGCCCGTACTTTCCCGTCACGGGGTCGTAGTGGTAACAAAACAGCAGCAACTGGTCGATGGGCGAGCCGATCGTTTCGGTTGCAGCCTCGATCAAGCCCAGACGTATATCGCGCGGCGAAAACTCGATGCCGTAGAAGTAGCGCGCAATCTTTCCCTGAGGGGTCAGCAGCATAATGCCGGTGGCATGGTCATAGCGGCCATTCTTGCTGTCGGTGTTGAAGCGAAAGCCAACCGTATGGGTCAGGCGGTCGATGCTGCTCTTGTCTCCCGTCAGGAAGTGCCAGCCCTTCGTTGCCTGCGGCCGCGAATATTGCTTGATGAGATCGTTCTTCTTTGCCGCCGCTAAGGCCGGAGTGTCATGCGGATCAAAGCTCACAGTGAGCACATCGAACTGGTTGCCGACGGTAAATGAGAGCGCCCGCAGGGTCCTCATCAGCCCGTCCAGGACCAGCGGGCAGAGATCCTGACACTTTAAATAGACCAATGTCAGAATCACCGGTCGCTTGCCAAAATAGTCACTGAGATTCACCGTTCTTCCAGCCTCGTCGTGAAATTGGAGTCCCAACGGAACTTGCTCGCCTAGCTTTTGATCCAGCGTCACGTCTCTCAGCGCGAGCGGGCGATCCTCGTTGTGAGCCTGTACTGGGACGGGTAGCTCGACGACCAGTATGAAAAACAGGGCAAGGAGCGCGCACTGAGTCCGGAACCGAAAACTTAGCTGCTCTTCTTTGTTTTGAACCCGGTGTCTATCTATTAGACCCGTTGGTCTTCTGTCTTTCACTTTTTAACTCCTGCATCTTGTCTTCGGCCCTTGCCGGCAAGCCCCTCTTGGCGAGCAACTCGATGGCTCGGTCCACAGGAATTCTCACAATTCCCGTTTTTTGATCGATCCAGCCGTAATTTTTCAGCAAGGCATCTTCGGCCCTGCGCATTTCTTGCAGTTCCTTAGGGGCATGGACCTGGAGGCGCGGCTCCGGCGTCGGCTCGCGCGTCGAGGCTAATGGAGAAGCCGGTTGCTGTTTTTCGGCTTGCTGGACCGCAGCGAATTCAAATAGCCAGTGACTCACGAGCAGGACCAAAGCAATCGTTACAGCTAGTGCGGCTGCGAACAGGGCGATATTTTTGGGCTTGAGATCGCTCAGTTCGTAGCCGACGCCGGGATGGCTATCATGATCGTCGCGCTGTACGTTCTCTCCCATTTTACTTATGCCCCCTGCTCCTGTGTCTGGGAAAATCGCGGATCATGCAGCGGCAGCAACGAGCGCTCCTTGAGCTGCCCTAGAAAAACCCCGATCCAGATGCCGCCGACGCCGATCGGCGCGATGATATCCATCCAATGGAAATGAAACCTGCTGGGATAAAACGCCGGCGTAACCATCCAGAAGAGATCGACCCAGTGCATAAAGAGGATGCCGATTGCGACGATTGAAAGGATGCCTGCCCGGCGCTTGGTGGCGCGGGAGAGCAATAGGACGAAAGGCAGAGAGAACTGAAAAAGGATCAAGGAGAGCGCCACCCACTCCCAACTTCCTGTGGTCCGGTGGAGATACCACGGAATCTCCTGAGCGAGATTTTCCACCCAAACGAGTAGAAACTGGGAAAACGCCATATAGGCCCAGAACATGACAAAGGCCAAGAGCAGATTGCCGAGGTCCTGGAAACGATCCGGCGAGACCGCGTTGGACAACGGTTCCAATCCCGATAGAAAAAAGGCAACGGCGATAACAAAAGCAAAAGCCGCCAAGACAAAGCTGACCATGAAAATCATTCCATAGATCGTCGAGTACCAACGAGGCTCAAGCGACATGATCCAATCGATGGAAGCGAAGGTTACGGTCAAGCCGTATAAAACCAGTCCGGGCCCGCTGAGAGATTGGAGCCGCTGTGTAAGCCCGCCTTCAGCGATTCGATCTTGCTCAAGCGACCACCGGTTCAAGAAGTACCCCACCGAGATCCACACGGCGAAGTAGATGATCGTCCGAGTCACGAAGAACGGGACATTCAAGTACAGGTCTTTCTGCCGGAGGAATGCTTCGGTCGTGACCTCATCCGGCCGCGCCCAAACGTACAGATCGCGCACCCCGAAGAGGACGGGGATAAACAGCAAAACCATCAAAGGAAATGTTCTGATACCCGCCTCAAGGAGGCGTTGAATCACAAAACCCCATCCGCCCCCGACTAAGTGATGTAGCATGACGATGGCAAAACAGCCTAGAGGGATCCCAATCCAGAAAAGATAGGCCACTAGGTAAGAGCGAAAAAACTGCTGCGGGCTGAAGAACCATCCGGCTGCGCACACGGCTAGTGCCAGCCCGCCGATGAGGAGCGATCGCTGCTGTAATTCATCCATTCGCAGACGGGGCGGTTCACTCGGGCTCATTTTTGTGCTCCCGTTAATCGTTGGCGTTCGTCTGCCGGCACATCGGCGAGCGCGGCATGCTGGCTCAACTGCAGAGCGCGGATGTACGCCACAATCGCCCATCGATCCTGCGCAGAGATCTGCTCGGCGTAGTCGGGCATGGCTCCGAAGCCATGGGTGATGACATCGAAGAAATGCCCCACCGGCGCCGCGCGCAATCGGTCGATGTGAAACGATGGTGGGACGCGAAAACCTCTGCGCACAACCATCCCCTGGCCGGTACCGACGCGGTCATGGCAAGTCGAGCAGTAGATATTGAAGCGCTCCTGGCCTCGAACCAACGTGTCCCGCATCACCGGAAACGGAAACATGTCCACGCGTTTGCCGCGGGATTTTCCGGTGTAGAAATGCTCGTCGGCATTAAGCTCGCCGCGGGCCACCACTCCCTCCACAAACGGGCGTGCGGAGCGTTCATCGCCGAAGAATGCGCTCTTCTGGAGCGGCTCGTAGCGCGGCTGGTCCGCCATCTGCTGCTGGCAACCCGCCATAAAGAGGAAGCAGACCGCGATACTGCTCCGCGCCACTAATTTGGCGCGGCGCTTCTTGATCGTTCTAATGTTCAACCTGGTACACTCCTTGGGACTTCACACTTTCCAGAAAACGCCTTGTTGCCTCATCATCAAACTTGGGATCTGTAGCTTCAATGCACAAGAAAAAACGGTTTCGACTGGCCAATTCAAAACGTTCGAGATTAAAAACCGGATGATACGGCATCGGCAGTCGGTTGAGCGCCAGCAGTCCGAACAGCGCGAACAGGGCGGCTATCAACACCGTCAGTTCAAAGGTAACGGGGATGAAGGAAGGCCAACTGTTGAGCGGCCTGCCGCCAACGTTGATCGGGTAGTCGATCACCGATATCCAATATTGGAGATAAAAACCCCCAACGCAGCCGATGATGCCGCCGATCAAGACGATGAGCGGAATGCCGGTCTTATGGAAGCCGATCGCTTCGGCCAGACCCTCAACCGGAAAGGGTGTAAAGGCGTCCATGCGCCGAAAGCCCTCCGCGTAAGCGCGACGGGCGCCGGCCAGCAACGCCTCGGGGTTGGTGAATTCAGCCATCAATCCGTAGACAGGAGTTCGATTCATAACCGACGTTTGTCTATTCGCTTTACGCCGACTCTTCCCTACTCACTCTTCACCGTGGCCTCATGCACCAGTTCGCGCATCTCAAAGATCGAGATCATCGGTAGGATGCGGATGAAGAGGAACATGAGCGCAAGAAACAAACCGATAGACCCCGCTAAAACCGCGTAATCCCAAATCGTGCCGGAATACATACCCCATGCCGACGGCATGAAGTCACGGGACAGACTAACGACAACGATCACATAGCGTTCCAACCACATACCGATATTTACACAGATGGCGATCGCGAACAGCGCCGGCACATTCGTCCGCACGCCGCGGATCCACAGAGCTTGTGGCACCAACAGATTGAACAGAATCAGGACCCAATACATGTACGCGTAAGGGCCAAACATCCGGTTCATCATCATGTATTGTTCGTACAGATTGCCACTGTACCAGGCCATGAACGTTTCCATCACGTATCCATAGGCGACGATCAATCCAGTCGCCAACATCACCTCACCCATGTTCCTCAGGTGTCGTAGTGTAATGAAATCCTCCAGGCTATAGACCTTGCGCAGAGGAATCGCCAGTGTCAGGACCATCGCGAACCCGGAGTAAATCGCGCCAGCGACAAAGTACGGCGGAAAAATCGTCGAGTGCCAGCCAGGCACAAGCGCTACGGCAAAGTCGAAACTAACCACGGTGTGCACCGACACCACCAACGGCGTCGCTAGCCCGGCTAAGAGAAGGTAGGCCATTTCGTAACGATGCCAGTGGATGGCGGAGCCACGCCAGCCCATGGCCAGAATCCCATAGGCAAAGCGTGGAAAGCGTTTGCGTGCCCGATCCCGCAGCGTAGCGAGGTCCGGGATCAGCCCCACGTACCAGAATATCAGCGAGACCGTGAAGTAGGTCGAGACCGCAAAGACGTCCCACACCAGCGGGCTGCGGAACTGAGGCTGTATCCCCATGGTGCTCGGGTAGGGAAACAACCAGNNAACCACGGACGGCCAAGATGCAGTAGAGGAAACAAACCCGCGCAGGCGACAGCGAACAGAGTCATCGCCTCGGAGAAGCGATTAATGGATTGCCGCCATTTCTGGCGCATCAATAGCAAGATGGCGGAAATCAGAGTTCCGGCATGGCCGATGCCGATCCACCAGACAAAGTTTACGATGGCGAATCCCCAGGCCACCGGAATGTTGATCCCCCAGATACCGACGCCCACGGTAAAGAGATAGGCGGCGGCGTAGAGCAGGATCAAAACGAAGATAAAAGATAGCCCGAACCCGATATACCAAAACTTTGGCGTCGGACGGGTGAGCACAATGGCGCTAATTTTGTCGGTGACTGTGGCATAGGTATGCCCCGGCTCGATCAGTGGCAAGGGCACGCCGGAATCCAACGCTTTGTCCGCTTGTTCAGGATCCATGACGCTCTTCTTTCTCGATTTCGGGGTTGGGGTTTCTGAGCTTTGCCAGATACGTAGTCCGCGGCCTAGTGTTGAGTTCCGTCAACAACGCGTAATTTCGCGATTCCGCCTTGAGTTTAGAAACGTGACTGTCGGGAGCATTGATGTCACCGAAGACGATCGCTTCTGCTGGACAAGCGGCCTGGCAAGCGGTCACGACCTCGCCGTCACGAACCTGCCGGTCTTCTTTCTCGGCGGCTATTTTCGCCGTGTTGATCCGTTGGATGCAGTAAGTGCATTTTTCCATCACGCCCCGGCTGCGCACGGTCACGTTGGGGTTGCGTAGCAGCTTGAGACTCGGAGTCGTAAAGTCGGAATACTGCAGGAAATTGAAGCGCCTGACTTTGTAGGGACAGTTGTTCGAGCAATAACGCGTGCCCACGCAACGGTTGTAAACCATGTCGTTGAGACCCTCCGCGCTATGATTGGTCGCTCCCACCGGACATACCAATTCACACGGAGCGTTCTCACAATGCATGCACGGGACCGGCTGATGGTAGGTCTCGGGACTATCCAGATCGCCTTTGTAGTAGCGGTCGACGCGCAGCCAGTGCATCTCCCGTCCCCGCGTCACTTCGTTCTTGCCCACAACGGGAATGTTGTTCTCGGCCTGGCAGGCAACGACACAGGCGTTGCAGCCGATGCAGGCGTTCACGTCGATCGCCATCCCCCAGGCGTAGCCTTCGTACTTGTGAGGCGGGTAAAGCGTAGCCTCCGTTTTCTGAGGATCGCTTGACTCTTGAGCCCAGTTTGGATTCTTCCGGTATTCCTCGATGCTGGCAACGCGCACGAGATCGCGACCTTCCATATTATGATGGAACTGGGTGCAAGCGAGAGGATACTGTTCGCTGGTCTTGCGTATCTCAAGCCCGGCGCCGTGCCACAGGGCCTCCGAGGTCCGGATGGCATAGGTGTTGAAACCTGTGCCCGTTCCGACTCTCCCGGCGCGCGTGCGACCGTAGCCGAAGTAGACCGTCGCGCAACCATCGGCATGTCCCGGAGTAATCCATACCGGTGAGCGCAGCGTCCGTCCGGCAAGGCGGAGTTCGACCATATCCGCGAAGATCCGGCCATGTTCTCCACCCGTGGTGCCGATCTGGTGCCCAAGACCCAAACGTTCCGCCGTGGCCGGGCTGACCAGAACGGCATTGTCCCAGGTCAGTTTAGTCAAGGGCTTGGGCAGCTCCTGAAGCCAGCCGTTGTTGGCGAACCGCCCATCAAAGATCGTCGGGTCAGGGCGGAAAATAATCTCAAGAGTATTTTGAGTTTCTGAATTCGGGTTTCGCGTTTCCGCTTTTACACTCGAAGAAGCCGCAGCTTGACTAAAAAACTCGAGGCTCTTCAGTTTAACCGGCTTGGGTGGAAACGCGGTGCCGGCGATCAGACCCTGATGCAGCGCCGTGCGCCAGAAGAGCTCGAAATCCGGGGAACGACTCCGTTGCTTCCAGTAATTTCGCACCACGTCATAGCTCGAGACGCCAGGCTGCCCGGTAAGGACGGCTAGCAGTTCGTGCGCCGATTTCCCGTCATAAAGCGGCGCGATCAAGGGTTGGAGAATTGTGACCGTACCGTCGTAAGCCCGCGTATCGCTCCAGGATTCGAGGTAATGCGTCTCGGGAATATGCCAATGACAGAGCGCCGAGGTTTCATCGTCGTAGAGACCCAGGTGCACGCGCAGCCCCACGCTCGAGAGCTGTTCGGCAAAGCGGAGATCGGCCGGCGCGGTAAAAACCGGATTGCCGCCGAGCATGACAAGTATCTTTACCTGCCCGGCCTCCATGTCTCGGACCAGCGCGCGGAGCGACGCCATCTGATCCAACGGGCTTGCCTCGACAGGGTCGGTACAGATGATGGTCTTCCCGACATTGTCGAGGACCTGATTCATCGCGTGGGCCAGCGCATGAACCTCTGCCGTTTGCTGATCCCCGGCAATAACTAGACTCGATCCACGGTGGCGCTTCAGGTCGCGCGCCAGAGCGCCGATCCACTGCGCATGTGGACCTTCGCGGGTTGGACCTGTTGAGATTCCGAGCCCTGAGGCAATGGAGCGGACGAAGCTCGCAATCTCGCTCGGTCGAAAGGCCAAGCGGTGATCCGCCATCGCGCCGGTAATCGAAGGGGTAGTCTCGACCACATAGAGCCGATTCATCTCCGTCTGGCCCTGCCGCACCTTTCGTCTTGCGGCAAAGTCGCGCGCGTAGCGGACGCTCCCCGGCCCGTGCAAGAGAAAATCACTGTCCAAGGCGAGAATCACATCGGCCCTGTCAAGGCGATAATACGTGTTAACGTAGTCGCCGAAAGCGAGCCGTGCACCCGCGCGAACGTTATCACGATTCACCGGTTCATACTGATGCCACTTTGCTTTGGGAAACTTGGCGAGGAACTGTCCCAACTGGGTCGCCAGGGTGGGAGAAGTGACGGTTTCGGTCAGAATGCGGAGTCCGGCGCCGCCGCTGAGCCGCTCGCCCTCTAGCTCGCCGTTGAGCGCGGTGAGAAAGGCATTCCACGTGCTGATTCGGCCCGCGTTGTTTACCGCCTGCGAGCGGTCGGGATCGTAGAGCGTGAGGATCGAGGCTTGCGCCATTGCATCGGTCGAGCCGAGACTCGCCGGATGGTTGGGATTGCCTTCGATTTTGGTCGGCCGACCTTCGTGGCTTTCCACGAGAAGTCCGCTGGCCACCCCGCCTAGTAGAGTGAAAGCCGTGGCGAAGAACATCGGCTTGCCCAACATCGTCTCCTCGGGTTGTCTCACGTAAGGCACGATCTTTTCATCTGTCGGCGCGGGGCTACCGCAGGCGCTCAGTCCCGCCAGCGCAAGCGAAGCCCCCATTAACTTCAAAAATTCCCGCCGGCCGACCTCGTTGCTCCATACCGATGCCTGTCGTGGAAATTCTTGCTGCAAAAGCTCCTGAAACGCTTCGGTCCCGGCGAGCTCTTCCAGACTGCGCCAGTACTCTTTGCCTCGCGCCTGCGTCAGGCGCGTACGAATGGCAGCCAGGTCGAGAGTTTCCTGCTTCATCTTTTCCTCATTTATCGGTGACAGGTAGAACAGCTCGTGAGCTTCTTGATGTTGTATTCCTTCATAAGCTTAAGACCCAGCGCCAGTTGATCCGACGGCGGCTGCCAGTCCATGTTAAAGACTTGCTCCCGCGGCCTTACGAAACGTTCGGGCGCGCGGTGGCATTCCAGGCACCACTCCATATATAAGGAGTTCGCGCGCCAGGTGAGCGGCATCTGATCAACTCGCCCATGACACGTTTCACAACCGACACCTTTTTTCACGTGAATGCTGTGATCGAAATAGACGAACCCGGGAAGATTATGCACTCTGGTCCATTGAATCGACTTTCCTGTACGAAAGCTTTCGCGCACGGGTTCCAGCGTCGGGCTGTCCGCCCAAATCTGGGAGTGGCAATTCATGCATGTCTTAGTCGGAGGAATGCCGGCGAAAGACGATTGTTCGACGGAGGTATGACAATACCGGCAGTCGATACCGTCATCGCCCACATGGTGCTTATGGCTGAAGGGTACGGGTTGCCCGCGCGCGACTCCTACTTCTGTCACAAAGGAGGATCGGTTAAACGCTGCGAGGGCGGACACCAGGGCGACAACAAATATTGCGCCGCCAAAAATACTCACTTTAGACAGCGTATTCGTGCTACGATGAAATATCTGAGCCATTTGTGTCCGACCTTAATCGTTTCGCATTACCGTGACTTGGGTCGCGGCCTCTATTCCTGATACAACTTCCGGAAGAAGCGCCTTGCTTTCGTATATAGGGCGAACCAACTTTCTTAAGACCGGCAGTTTCCTCATGAAACTGAATGCGCCTGAAATGCAGAAGATTAGACGTATGTCTTGTGACTCTCCCAGTCAGCCTTTAGCCAACCGCCTGGCGAAAGAAACAACTGCATGAGCCTCTTCTTTCTCTCTGAATCCTTCTCCAATTGACGCATGAGAAGAAGAAGATCGATCGTGCGGACGATGAGTACGTTTTGTGCTGCGGCGTACCTCACGATATCTTCGACGACTCCTTTTTCAGCCCGCGCACGAATATCCCTTGAAGCCATGTCGCTATTGACGAATAGAATTGCGCGCAAAGACTTTGAAAGACCCATGCCTTCCCGGTACATATGAATCTGGTCGATGAAATCTTTGTCGATACCTTTATCCGTGCTAGAGCTTTGGAAAAGGAGGATTGGACGATGATCGTCTTCTGTAATCACCGCGCTCTTGCGATCTGCCGCGACCTCTACGTGAAAATCGAACACACTCTCTAAGATCGCGACGATTCGATTCCTTAACTGGCTGCCTGAGGTCGTAAGAATTCCTTTATAATCCCTCCACGAGCGTGCTTGGCTCTCCAGCCGGTTAACCTGTTCGAGCAAAGAATTAATCTCAAGATAGAGATCCTCTTCGCTTCTAAACCTCAACTGATCAACCCAGTCAGGTATGTCGCTGATGCGGCTACGTCGGTACGAAACAATCGCTCCGGCAACCATTTTGGCTACGGAGAGGGCTGTGGGCCAGCTCTTCTCGCTCGTTTGGAACGGTAAGAAAAACAGCTGGCGATCAAATTCCACGCCCACGACCCGGCCATCCAGTTCAGCAATCACTTCCCGTTCGATCGGCTGGAGACGCGCTAGCTCATAGACCGTCGTGGCGCTACCATAGTCCTGAAGGTACAGGTCGAACTCCCTTGCCTCGGTTCGTAGCGCGGGTTGCTGCTTCTCAGTGTACAAACGGTATCGTCGGTGGCGGCCCACCTGGAAGGCGTTGAGCACTCTCTTGCACAAATCCGTGTCGTTGATGGGCTCCGTGTGAAACCCCTGAGGTAACTCATCTATAATCTCACCCACGAGGAAACACACCCACTTGCCGTCTCTGAGACAATCGAAGAGCTGTCTTTCTCGTTCCAGCATGGAAGCCTTGTGAACCGCAATGGTGGTCTTAGCGCCGAAGTTCGAAGGCTGGCGTTCGATGCGCTCAAATATACCCTGCGGAATAATGACGCCATCGGCCATTTCGAAACTAATGGGATTAAAGAAGTCTATGAACTCAATTTGACCGACGTTGCGCAGGAATACCGGGTCACGATGA
>QHOF01000525.1:0-2020 GCA_003219335.1 Verrucomicrobiota bacterium
CGATCTGATCTGATTGGGGCCGTTCGTCCGCGCCATGTCCGACATCGTCATTGCTGCCGAACGTCTTTCCAAGAGCTATCTGGTCGGCCACCAGTCTGCCGAGCGCGAAAGCTACATCGCGCTGCGCGACGTGATCGCGCGTGAGGCTCGCAACTTCGCGCGCAAAGGCCTTGATTTTGTTCGCGGTAGACAGATCGTGCAGGGCGACGAGGTCGAGGAGTTCTGGGCTTTGCGCGACGTGAGCTTCGAGGTCGCGCGGGGCGAGGTGCTTGGCATTATCGGGCGCAATGGGGCCGGCAAGAGCACGGTTCTTAAGATTCTTAGCCGAATCACCGAGCCAACGCGGGGACGTGTTACCATTCGTGGGCGTGTAGCTAGTCTCTTGGAAATTGGCACAGGATTTCATCCCGAACTGACGGGAAGGGAAAATATCTATCTCAACGGCGCCATCTTAGGGATGTCCCAGCGGGAGATCCGCAAGAAATTCGACGAAATCGTCGCTTTCGCAGAGGTGGAACAATTTCTTGACACGCCCGTAAAACGCTTCAGCAGCGGGATGTACGTACGGTTGGCATTCTCAGTCGCCGCTCATTTAGAGCCGGAAATTCTCATCGTGGATGAGGTGCTGGCGGTCGGCGACACAGCGTTTCAGGCTAAGTGCCTTGGTAAGATGGCGGAAGTGAAAAGCGGCGGCCGGACCGTTTTGTTCGTGAGCCACAATCTTGCTGCGATTCAAACGCTTTCGGACCGTGCGATCATGCTGGACCGCGGACGAACCTGCTGCGCAGGTGCGACAGAGACCGTGGTTGCGCGATACCTTTCGCACGGCGTGCCGCGAGAGGGGGTGACATTGACCGATCGCTCCGATCGGCTTGGAAATGGCCGCCTGCGTTTCACGGGCGTTCAGTTCCTTGACCGCGATGGTAAGCCGGTTAGCGAGATTATTTCGGGAGATAAATTGATTATAGACGCGACTTACGTCACCGACGGATCGATTGATGCTGCGCGGATTATCCTTGCCTCCAGCTTTTGGAATCAGCTTGGTGGTCCCGCTGTGCTGTTTGCAAGCGACGAAATGGGTGTGATGTTCGACCATTTAGCAACCGAAGGACGATTGTACATAGAGATTCCGAGATTTCTCCTTCGCGGCGGAACATACAGTCTAAAGCTTATAGCAAGCCACCTGACTACCGCACCTGAAAATCTCTATGACGCAATCGAGGGCGCTGCAACACTTCGGGTGTTGCCCGGGGACTTCTGGAAATCCGGTTATTCCAATCGCAGCGGTAGTTACTGCGTCATGGACGCCAGTATGAGAATGGCTAGGATCGAGTCTTAGAATTTGGCGGTATGCAGCATGTGATTCAGCAATGGCTAGCGAAGCCCGGCAATAGTTTTAATTTGTGAAGGGAAATGTTGGTGAAAGTTTTAGTTACCTCGGCTGGAGCTCTTCTCGGACAAGGGATCATACGTTCTTTGCAACAATGTAGAATACCTGGCCTACAAATTATAGCATGTGACCCTGACCCTCATTCTCCCGGCCTTTATTGGAATAAAGGCAGTCGTCTGCTGCCTTTTGCCAAAGACCCCCGTTTTATAGATAAATTTGCAGATCTTCTCAACGAAGAGAGGCCAGATGCTGTATGTGTGGCTACTGACCCTGAACTCTCTTTATTAGCTGCAAACCAGCGTGAATTAGAAACTACTTACAATACTAACATTATTGTTAGTAGTCCAGAAGTTATTCGCATTGCCGACGATAAGTATCTGACTTATCAGTTTATGAAGAGCAATGGATTTACCCCTCCTGACTCGCGATTGCCCCGCAATGGTCAAGAATTAGTAGGGCTTTACGGATTTCCGTTAGTTGTTAAGCCGCGTATTGGCTCTCGTTCTGCTGGATTTCATTTAGTGAACAATCAAACAGAACTAGCTAACGCTATCAATGCGGTTCCCAATGCGGTCATCCAAGAGTGCGTGGCTACCAAGGATGAAGAATACACGGCTGGTACGTTATATT
>QHOF01000525.1:2156-3805 GCA_003219335.1 Verrucomicrobiota bacterium
AGGTGCGCTCTATGTGTAATTCGCTAAAACCTTTTGGACCAGCTAACTTTCAATTCCGTCTTCCAAAAGATGGTAAGGCTAGAGTTTTCGAAATCAACTGCCGGTTCTCTGGCACCACACCACTTCGTATGCGTGCCGGATTCAATGAAGTGGAGATGACGCTCAAGTATCTCTTTTTTGGCGAACCCATTGTTCAGCCAGAGGCTCCAAAATTGACCATAATGCGCCATTGGACTGAAACGGTTATCAGGGACGAGGAGCTAATCAAGCGATGAATTGCGCAATTACAGGGGCTACAGGTTTTGTTGGCTCCTTAGTCAAAACAAAAATGATAGATGCTGGACACTATGTAACTTCCCTTCCGCGTCCATGGCATCTTGGTAGTAATATAGATGCGCTCGTTCATTGCGCTGCCTATGTACCACCTTCACATGAGAGTAGTGAAGCTCAAAAATGTCTAACGGACAACTCTATTGCCACATTACAGCTTCTAGAGCAAACACAAAGCACCAAACTAAAGGTCTTTGTGTATATTTCAGCTGGGCTGATTTATAAATTCTCTTCCAGTCACGCCTCTGAGGAAGCACCAGTGTTCCCTTCGAATCGCGCGCCTTATTATCTAGCTAGCAAGCTAGTTGGAGATATTTTTGTAGATCATTTCCGCCACTCCAGCAAGATGCGTGTGGTCACATTAAGGCCGTCATCAGTTTATGGACCTGGTATGAAGCAAGGATTCTTACCACGCATTACTGCTAAGCTGAAAAATGATGAACCGATTTCACCGGAAGATGTCGGCAATTATCCTTTGGATTTAGTTCATGTAGACGATGTGGCCGGGATGGCAGTAAAAGTAGCTACAGATTCTACAACGTACGGCATTTACAATATAGGCGGAGGAGCGGCTCGTCCTACCAGCGTCATAGTGAAACTATTGGCGGAACTAATGGGTAAGAAATATAATTGCACTGCAAGCATCCCAGTGCAAGCTTCGCATGCACCATTGGATATCTCCAGAGCACAAAATATTGGGTATCGACCAACTCGATTGCTAGATGGACTCAAATCTTATGTGGAGTCTCTTAATGATTGATTGGGGTAAAGTACCGGGTGAGGTTATCACTGTTATTAGTGATTTACATGCTAACAAGCGGGCCGTTAAGGCAGCTCTGGAGAATGCGAAACGAAAACGGACTGATCAGCTTATTATTTTAGGCGATATTCTTACGTATGGACTGGATACTACAGAAGTAATGGACATGGTTAGCTCTGTTTTGGAAGCTGGCGCTTGGCTACTACAAGGTAACCATGATGAAATCTATTTGAACTTGATTGACGGAACCGATAACCGGTTTGTCTGCCTTGGGCCTGATGTACGGGAATCTGTTACTTACAACATGACAAAAATGGACGTCAAACAGTTTACCAGTTGGAAGTGGCAGAAAGAGATTGTTCATAACAACGTATATTTTTCACATGCTAATCCTTATGGTAACTGTTGGGAATATATTAAGTCTCTTGAAGACGTTAAAATGGCGGGTTCTAGACTCAAGGACCTACAGCATTTAGCTGGAGTTTTTGGTCATACACATCGTAGGTTAGAGTTTTCCCTCAAAAGTGGTATGTTACCATCGATGGCCGGTCTGACAGAA
>QHOF01000525.1:3814-4379 GCA_003219335.1 Verrucomicrobiota bacterium
CGATGGGCGGTCTGAGAGAAGATACGTTTGTTATCAATCCCGGCTCTATCGGTCAGCCTCGAGGCAAACCGCCTCAAGCCACTCTACTACGTCTGTGTTCGCACCAAAATAGGTTGTGGGCAGAAGTTGAGCCAGTGCAATTTGATATGAAAGCTCATATGGAAGATTTGCAAAGATCTTCCCTTTCTCCATTCACTAAGGCGTCTCTCTTATCTTTTTTCGAGGAGTGAAAGAGAATTGTTTCTGTTGGTGAGAGGATTTGGCGTAGAGATTCCGAAATTTTTCTTGTTGCTACAGCGTTATCGACGGCAGCATGACAAATTGCTAGGGCGTGTTGACGTTTTTGACAGAGGAAATCGAGTTTTGATTCAAGGCTGCCTTCTGGAGGAGGGAGCATTGAGTCGGGGCGATCTGACGGACGCGGGATGGCGCATTCTCAACCCGCTGCTCCCCGATCGGGGCGAACGTGGTCCACCGATCCCGGACAAGCGGCGAACGGTCAACGGTATTCTCTGGGTTCTGCGCACCGGCGCTCCGTGGCGCGACATGCCCGAGCGATACGGCA
>QHOF01000006.1 GCA_003219335.1 Verrucomicrobiota bacterium
GGGCTTACTGCTCGATCGATGAAAGCGTGAATAATCCGGCTAGGAGAGCGCATTTCAGGTATCAGATTTTGGTTCATCGTTCAGTTCGAAGCAGGGGATGTTATGGGAGAGATCCTTGGCATTGGTTGTAGTCACGGGCCGGGAATTTCGGGGCCGCTGACGCGTCTAACGGATATTTACTTGCGCCGCAATTTGCAAAGCGAACTTACGCCGGTTCATATGAAGGATCCAAAGAACTGGCCGAAAAAGATGCAGGAGGAGTGGGACGACGATGAAGGGTTAGCTTTCGCTGCGGAGTACCAGCGAATACTACAGCCGGCCTATCGCAAGGCCCGTGAGTGCATCGATGAATTCAAGCCAGATTTTGTTCTCATTTTTGGTGACGACCAGTATGAGGTTTTCAAAGAAGACTGCATTCCACCCTTTGCTGTCTTTGCTATCGATAACATTCCAATAAAAGATTCGCCGGACCGTAAAGACGAAAGTGCGAGCATCAAGGGGAGTCAGGAGATTGGTAATTATTTGGTCCGTGGGTTGGTGACAAAGGGATTCGACGTGGCCTGCTGCTGGCGTCTGCGCAATCGAGAGAACTACGGGCATGCCTTTACGACAACGATTCAGTACCTGGACCTGGACAAGAGAGGCTTTGACTACCCAGTTATTCCGTTGACCGTAAATTGTTATGGGAGCGATCTGCGTGTCCCCAGTGATCAGTATCCCGTCACGAAGATGATCGGTCGGCTTTTAGAAAACGTTGCTGTGCCGCCACCTCCGTCGCCACCACCCTGGCGTTGCTATGATCTTGGTAAGGCCGTGGCGGAAATTATCAAACAAAGT
This sequence comes from Verrucomicrobiota bacterium, assembly GCA_003219335.1. Classification (GTDB taxonomy): domain Bacteria; phylum Verrucomicrobiota; class Verrucomicrobiia; order Chthoniobacterales; family UBA10450; genus Udaeobacter. Next base: position 838 of record QHOF01000006.1, read on the forward strand.
CCCTGGCGCGCGGTTGTTATCGGCTCATCCAGCTGGTCACATGCGTCGCTCACAACGAAGAACTATTATTTATGGCCAGACGTAGAAACAGACCGCCAGCGATTTGCAGAACTGAAAAGCGGCGAGCACCGGAAGTGGCGGGAGTTGGACCCACAGTTGATCCGAGACGCCGGTCAACACGAGTTTTTAAATTGGATTTGCTTGGCTGGTGCCATGGATGACCGCAAGGCCGAAATCCTGGCTTGGGCAGAGTGCTACATCTTCAACTCGAGCAAATGCGTGTGCCTTTTTCGCCCCACCTGATGTGTTAGATGCGATCACAGTGATCTACACCCTGATAGCGGCGGGCTGATTTGGCTGAAGAAGTTCGAAGTGCTCTCGTTGCCGATTCCGCTGCGTATTTTGTTCGCCGCTCAGCCGCAACTGCTCGCGCCCGCTGTTGCAAGTCACCCACCGCGGCATTGCCGGCTTTCTGGTCAAGGGCGGGCTTTAAACTTAGCCGAGCCGACACCGGCGTGGTCACGCTCATTCAGCGAAAGCGAGCGCCGATGTTGATTGGAGCTAAGGGGCAGGTGTCAATCCTATGGCAGCAGGACTAGATCAAATCGATGATATCTGTGAAGAAGTTCAAAACCCTCTTGTCGCTGGCGCAAACTGAAGCCCCTATTTTAAGCGCACATCACGATCGGGTTTTGTTATTGCCTCGGCGGTCGTCTCAAGATTCCTAGCTAGTCAATCCGCCTTTTTGTTCGCACAACTGTAACAAAGCGAATACGACCGTTCCCTGTATCATTCAGAATGCGTGGCAACAAACGCAAGCAATCTAAAACCGCTAACGAGCCGCGCCAGATCGAAGTCTGAGCGATGGTGTTCGGCGGCTTAGTGGGTTGCCGTGAGCGTGTACGAGAGGTCGAACTTCTCGGCGAGAGCGGCAAGTCGAGGATCCGCGGTCCAGAGGCGGTATCGGCCGACGATAGCCGAGGCCAGCAAGTGGACATCAATCCATCCGGCCCCTTGACCATGCAGACGGCGCTCCCGTACGAAGGCGACGACATCTCCATGCGGAACCGGGTTTGCCTGATGCATCTGCTCGTAAGCATCGAGCAGCTTTCTACGACCGCCTTTGTCACCGATAAGTAGTTCGCCAAAAACGAGTTCGTGGCCAGCTACTTCGTCCCTCTCCAGCAGAGAATCGAGTTCGGTGGCGTAGGGTTCACGACCCGTGAGAAAGCGAATCCACACCGACGTGTCGACAAGCACCATCAGGCAGCGCGGCGCTTGCGGGCGGCGGGTTCACGGCGTCTCGGAATGTCCTTGGCCTTCGGCTCCGAGCCCCTGAGGGCACGTAGGCGCTCATACGCAGCATGACGGACCAGAGCCTCGAGGCCGAGGCGGACCGTCTCCGTGTCTGTCGCTGCGCCAGACGCGAGCTTCGCCTCGCTAAGAAGCTTCTCATCGATATGAAGGGTCTTTTTCATACAGATGATAATGCCATACGTGTATGGTAGAAACAACCAGCACGGACTCAACAGCGTATCGCGCGCTTTACACAACCGCTATCTCGAGGGGGCGTTCCATACATAATTCCGACTGCCCCAACTGCGGCGGCGCTTTGAAAATCATCGCCGCCCCTTCGACACGCTCAGGACAGGCATCGAAGATCCGCCGGTGATTGTCAAAATCCTCAGCCATCTGGGCCTACCGACCCGCGCCCCGCCGCGTGCGCCAGCGCGTCGAGTCGATCTATTCCAGACGATCTGAGAAGCCGAAAGCCGCCTGCCAAACGCAAGCCGACGGCGCCGCTCGCTCTGAGTTCGACCGAGCGGCGCCATAAGGAACCTCTTGCGCACCTCCCGATCGCTCTCCGGCCGAGCCGCCCGGCACAAAAGTGGGTTTTTCATCAAGCACAAACGGGAATTGACATCTCTGCCGATCCTGCGCTATAGCTCCGGCCAATAAAAAAGGTGGTTTAAAAATCCTATCCTTAGCCTTATCGCTGGCGCCCATCACCACGCCTAACTAGTCAGGGGAGGAAATATGTGGGTCAAGACCATGCGGGCCTTTGCGCTCGCGGTGTTACTTAGTGGGTTTGCGCACGCGCAGGAAGGCGAGGGCGGCGGCGCGGCAAGGCCGAGAACGCCTTCCGCCTCGCCCGATGCGCGCAAATTCATCGCGCCGACCGACCAGATCGTGGTGATCCGCGCCGCGCGCATGTTCGATGCGAGGTCGGGAAAGATGGTCCCGAATCCGGTCATTGTCGTGCGCGGCGATCGTATTGCGGAGGTCGGCGGCACCGCCCCCTCCGGCGCGACGGTGATCGATCTCGGCTCTGCGACCTTGCTGCCGGGGATGATCGACGGCCACGTTCACCTGAACCTCAACCAGCCGCTGCCGCCCGCGAGGCGCGCGCTCATCGCGCTTGCCAACGCCCAGGTCGACCTCGAAGCCGGATTCACCACCGTACTCGACATGGACTCGCGCGGCGGCTTCAACACGGTCGAGATCCGCGACGCGATCAACGCCGGTATGTTCCTCGGCCCGCGCATGCAGGTCGTCGGCCAGTCGATCAACCAGCGTGCGACCGCCATCTATCCCGATACTCAGTCGCTGCGCTATTACGAGGGCTTCACCGAGAACAAGAACGTCAATTCGCCGTGGCTCGCGCGTGCGGCCGTGCGCGAGGCGAAGCTCCACGGCGTGGACTGGATCAAGATCTATACCACGCAGGATTTCGTCGGACCGGTGCACATGTGGCGCGAAAACGCGACGCTCGTGAACAGTCCCTCGCTCACGCTGGAAGAAGTCGAGGCGATCGTCGATGAAGCGCATCGCCTGGGGTTGAAGGTCGCCTGCCACACCTATGGCGGCGAAGGGATGCGGAGCTGCCTCTCGGCGGGAGTCGATTCTCCCAATCACCTGCTCGAGCTGGATGATTCCGGCGTGAAGATGCTGCTGCAGAAGAAGCTCTTCTTCGTGCCGACGATCGATGACCTCATCTCGCTCGAGAAGCCCGACCTGCGCGAGACCGGCGGCAGGAATTCGCGCCTCAAGCTGATGGAGCAGGCCTTCAAGCGCGCGCTCGCTGCTGGCGTGACGATCGTTTTCGGCAGCGGCGCGACCTCCCCCACCATCCCGCACGGCAGGCAGGCCGACCAGTTCAGATACTTCGTGAAATGGGGCATGACTCCGACGCAGGCCCTGCAAACGGCCTTCCTTCCCGCAGCGCGGATGCTCAACTACGGGTGGGAAGGCCAGATCGGATCGATCGAAAAGGGCAAGTTCGCCGACATCATCGCGGTCGCAGGCAACCCCCTCGACGACGTCACCGAAATGGAGCGAGTCAAGTTCGTGATGAAGGGCGGCCTGGTCGTTCGCAACGACTTGGGCGCTCGCTAGTAGAATGCCGTTGACATAGACTCGTTGTTCCCAGAGCGTGCCACCGAGCCACCAACCGATCACCCCCCTACCCAGGGAGAAACGCCGCGTATGAGCTGGCCCCGGCGGCTCAAACGGGTCTTCGACATCGACATCGAACGCTGCCCGAACTGCGGCAGCGCTTTGAAGATCATCGCCGCCCCTTCGACACGCTCAGGACAGGCATCGAAGATCCGCCGGTGATCGTCAAAATCCTCAGCCATCTGGGCCTGCCGACCCGCGCCCCGCCGCGAGCGCCGGCGCGTCGAGTCGATCTATTCCAAACGATCTGAGGAGCCGAAAACCGCTTGCCAACGCAAGTCGACGGCGCTGCTCACTCTGAATTCGAGCGAGCAGCTGGATAAAGGAGGTTTCGCACGCCTCCCGACCGCCGCCCGCCGAGCAGCCCGGCACAAAAGTGGGCTTCTCATCAACCACAAACGGGGAATTGACATCTCTGCCGGGGCTGCGATATGGCTCCGCTCATAGAAAAAGGTGGTTTGAAAATCCTATCCGACAACTATCTCTTCCAGCAGGTGACCCATCCGGCCGTTGGCCGCCGGTTACGAAAGGAGTGATATGAGCAGTACAAATCTAAGAGTTAACGGCCAGAGCCATGCCCTGGACTTGGATCCGCAAACTCCTCTGCTCTATGTGCTCAGCGACGATCTCGCACTTCGCGGACCGAAGTTCGGGTGTGGGCTCGGTCAGTGCGGGTCGTGCACGGTGATTGTAAAGGGTCAAGCGATTCGCTCTTGTATCACGCCCTTGGCTGCCGTAGCGGGATCTGAAATCACCACGCTCGAGGGACTCGGAACGATCGAGAAGCCCCATCCGATTCAAAAAGCGTTCATCGACGAGCAGGCCATGCAATGCGGATTTTGCATCAACGGCATCATCATGACAGCCAAAGCATTCCTGGATCAGAACCCAAAGGCGACGGATGCTCAAATCCGGCAGGCCATGTCCCGCGTGCTGTGCCGTTGTCATGGCCACGGGCGGATGATCCGCGCGATCAAGCGATATGGGCAGGAGGTGAAAGCATGAAACCGGTGGAGGTTTCGAAGGAACTCACGCCTGACGCATTCGCCGCGCTCGAGAAAACGGGAATCTCGCGGAGGCAGTTCATCGCTAGGTCCGGTGCTTTGATTGTCGGCTTCAGCATGGCGGGATTCACGACTCAACTGATCGCCCAGGGTTCGGCCGCGGCCCAGCGCCTCGATGGTGCGGGAAGTAGCCGGCTAGATTCGTGGGTAGCTATCGGCGGCGACGGCAGTGTGACCGTCTACACCGGGAAATGTGAATTGGGCCAAGGGCTGTATACCGCGCAGAAACAGTTGATCGCCGAAGAGCTTTGCGTGCCGTTCGATCGCGTGAAATTGATTCAGTGCGACACGGCGCTTACTCCGGACCAGGGGACAACGTCCGGCGCCCAATCGCATCCCACAAACTTTAATGACAAAAATCTCGCCCTTGCCGGTGCAACCGCTCGCGAAGCTCTCTTACAGCGAGCATCCGCGCAGCTGGGTGTACCCGTCGATCATCTAGGCGTGAAAGACGGTGTGATCCGCGCGAAGGCAGACTCCTCCAAGGGCGTCACCTATGCCGAACTGATCGGAGGTCGGACATTCGGCATTCCGCTCAACCCGGCCGCCAAACGAAAACATCCCAGTGAATGGACGGTCCTTGGAAAGCCGGTGCCGCGCGAGGAGATCCCGGCAATGGTCGCCGGTCAGTTCGAGTTCGTCCACAACGTGCGCGTACCCGGCATGGTGCACGGCCAAGTTGTGAGGCCGCCGGCCGTCGGCGCAACGCTCGTCGGCGTCGAGGACACTTCCGTTCGGGGCATTCCAGGCATTGTGAAGGTAGTCGTCAAGAAAAATTTTGTCGGCGTGGTCGCAGAGAAGCCGTGGCAAGCCCTTCAGGCGGCAAACAAGTTGAAGGTCACTTGGACACTTGGTACCGGGCTGCCGCCCCAACGAGATCTCTACGAACACCTCCGTAACCAGAAGCTGACGCGAGACACATTTGTCGTCAACTCGAAGGATGTCGACGAAAAATTGTCCAGCGCGGCGAGAGTTGTGAAAGCTACGTACCACTACCCTTACCAAATGCATGGATCGGTGGGCAGTTCGTGTGCGGTTGGCGATGTAAAGGACGGCAAAGCGACGATCTGGTCGGCGACGCAGGCGGTTTATCCGCTGAAAAACAGCATAGCAACGGTCCTCGGCCTGGCCCCCGAGAACGTGCGCGTCATATTCAGACTGGGGGCTGGCTGCTACGGCATTAACGGCGCGGACACGGTTTCTTATGACGCCGCGCTTTTGTCCCAGGCAGTTGGCAAACCGGTGCGGGTGCAGCTCACGCGGAAAGATGAGATGGCGTGGGAGAATTACGGTTTTGCCTTCGTTATCGACCAACGTGCCGGCCTGGATGACCGAGGAACAATCATCACTTGGGACCATGAATCGTGGGCTCCGACTTTAGGCGGCCGCCCGGGGCCAAATAATCCGGGCAACGTCATCACGGGCTTTCTGGCCGGCTTTCAGCCTGCTGCATTCACGCCCAGGGCACCAGCGCCGGACCCGACAGACTTTTCCAACGGCAGCAATGCAGCTCCCTCTTATGTCACCGGCTGTGTGGGCGGACGATGCGAAGGGACCGGTGCTGTGGCGAGCCAGCGCGTTCTTACGCACAACGTCAAATCGCTTTTTTGGACAGGCCCCTTGCGCTCGCCGGCGCGCCTGCAGAACACCTTTGCTCATGAATCGTTCATGGACGAGATCGCCGCCGTGGCGAAGGCAGATCCAGTCGACTATCGCCTGCGCCACCTGCGCGATCCTCGATTAATTGAGGTCGTGAAATCCGTAGCGAAGGCAGCAAAATGGGAGACTAGACCGTCACCCCGGCCGGGCATTCGCCGGACCGGCGTTGCCACGGGTCGAGGCGTTTCGTGTGTGTTGTATGAGGGCGACAACGGATACTGTGCGATGGTGGCTGAAGTTGAGGTCAATCAAGACACGGGCGAGATAACCGCAACACGATTTGTCATCGCCAGCGACTGCGGACCGATTTCCAATCCCGACGGGTTGAGGAATCAGCTCGAGGGAGGCGCCCTGCATGGCCTGAGCCGGACGCTGCTGGAAGAAGTGAAGTGGGATGAGCAAAAGGTGACTTCAACCGACTGGTCAAGCTATCCACCGTTGTTCTTAGGCGCCAACGTTCCAAAAATCGAGACCGTTCTCATCAACTGGTCTGACGGGATCACGATGGGCGCCGGAGAGACAGCAATCACTGTGACGGCAGCGGCTATCGCCAACGCAGTTTTCGACGCTACTGGCGCCCGCATCCGTCAGGTCCCGTTCTCGCGCGAGCGTGTAAAAGCCGCGCTCGCAGCCCGGACCTAACGGCTTCGACGTTCAACCAGCCGAAAACCGCTTGCCAACG
>QHOF01000535.1 GCA_003219335.1 Verrucomicrobiota bacterium
GCCTTCACCTGGACGGTCTCACGCGGTGGCTGGGGTGGCGCTACCACCGGTTTGGCGGTGAAATCGAACGGGATGCCGAGCACGTCCGCGTACTCGACGTTGAAGAGGTTGTCATCGTTGAGATCATACGACTGACGGCGCAACGCGCGGCCGATCACCTGCTCGCACAAAAGCTGCGTGCCGAAGGCGCGCACGCCGAGCACGTGAGTCACGGTGTTGGCATCCCAACCTTCGGTCAGCATCGCGACGGAGACGACACAGCGGATATCGGCACCGAGCCGACCGGACTTCCCTACGGTGTTCATCACTTCGCGCAACAGATCCTGGTCAGTAAGATTCTCCGCCTGGCGAAAGTCTCCGGTGCGCTCGACAATCTCACGCCGGAAACGATCGATCTCATCGGCGGCCATGGCGCGAAAGTTGTCATCCAGCGATTCACCGGACTCCAGCTGCTCGCTGTCGATCAGCAGCGTTCTGGGGCGCGGAAGCGGATTGCCGTGCTCGTCATGATTTTGAAAGAGCGGGAACTTGCCGAACTCCAACTGGGTCGTGCCGTCGTCGTTCTGGCGCTCGAAGCCGGCAATGTAGTCGTAGACTAGCTTGGAGGTCGAGGTATTATTACACACGACGATGAAGCACGGCGGAGCGGATATCTTGTTCTTGGCCCAAAGCTCAAACGTCAGCTTGTAGTGGCCGTACAACGCATCGAGTGCCGTTTGCAGTTGCGGTGGCAGATCGCGCGGATCGAGAGCCCCTGCCTTGCCTCGGCCCTTCTTGGGCATTTTGGTGCGGATATGCTCCCAGAGATTGCGAAACATCGGCATTTCATTGCCGGGGATATTGTCCGCAATGGGCACCCTCGGCAGCTTGACGATACCGCACTCAATGGCGTCCATCAGCGAGAAGTCGCTCATCGTCCACGGGAAGAGAGTGCCTTCGGCATACCCTGATCCGCGTAGAAAAAATGGCGTAGCGGATAAATCAACAACGCGTGCAATGCCGAGCTTGCGGTTCACAGCTTCGAGGCCTGAAATCCAAACGCGCGCGGCTTCATTGTTTTTCTCGGCTTCTTTCTTGTCCTCGCCTTTAAGATCTTGGTCATCTTTATCGCCGGGCTTTTCGCGGTAGCAGTGGTGCGCCTCGTCGTTGAGAATGAGGATATTTTTAATCCCCATAAGTTCGGGCATGACACGTTGGATCATCTGACCTTCGGTCTCAGTGGTCTCGATCTCCGTTCCCGTACGGCCCTGGAGCAGGGCACGACCGCCTTTGGAGATTTCCAGGCGCTCGCGGAGTTTAAACGCGTGATAATTCGTAATGACGATCTTTGCCCGCCTGACGTCATCAAGCAGGTCCGGTGGAACTAGTTCGCGACTTTCGTAATAGCTGTCCGGATCTTGCGGCTGCAAAACACGGAGACGGTCCTTGACCGTGAGACCGGGCGCGACCACAAGAAATCCGCGCGTGAAGTGCTTACTTCCGGGGCGCCGAACAGCGTTGATAGTCTGCCACGTGATGAGCATGGCCATGACCGTAGTTTTGCCCGCGCCAGTGGCAAGCTTCAACGCGAGACGCTGCAGTTCCGGGTTGGCATCCAGGTTCGCTGCCGCAAGATGTTCCAGTATGTTCTTCCCGGCGACGAAATGAGGCGCGACCTCAGTAAGCCAGATGAGAGTCTCGACGGCCTCGACCTGACAATAGAACGGACGAATATCGTTAAACTTGTGATGCCGCCAATGCTGCAGAAGGCGGGCGGTTTCGGGTGTGACCTGAGCTGGAGTCGGTAAACCTCTCCATTGGTCAACTTCTTGGCGAACCCGATTGATGATCGCGGTGATATCGTATTGCTGTTTCTGTGTTGAAAGCCCCTTGCCTTCATCGAAAACAATTTGCTGTTGATCGGCTAATCCTTTGCGCTTTCTCGGCTTCGGAATCGGCGTGATGAACTCTGCACGCCGGCGGTTCTCGATGATCCGCTGCGTCGGCTGACCCTGGTCATCAAGCTCCCAATACCTCGTCGGGTAATCGTAAGGAGAGTTGAGGATAGGGTATTCGAAAAAAGGGTTACTCATTCTGGTGCCATCTGGGCATACACTCTTGCTCAATTAATTCTTAGGTGGTTGGGGTTATAAGCTATTCAGAGCAGCCATCTTCGAAACCGCTGACCCATAGACGACTGGAACGTTATATAGACCTCCCGGAAGCACCCTCGGTCGTGAACTCCTTCAGCAGCCGCCCATTCTTCTTGCATGCAACGAATCGTTCGTCCGTTAACCAAGGATGAAATATTGGCAGAAGGAGATAACCTGGTCCAAACTCGTCGCGAAATTTGTCATAGCTGCGCTTCTCCAATTTTTTTCGAAGGACCTTAATGAAGCGCTTAGCCAAGCGGGCATCCATGCTGCTGTAAGGCCCAGGGTAGATGGGTTTGTGTACCTCGTCCGGCGTTGCATAGGAAAAAAGGTCCTGAGCATAAGCGTCATTCCAGAAGACATCTCCTACCTCGCACCACCGCGTAACTCGGACAGATCGAATAATTGCTTCCGGAGGATTTGGCTCAGAGATTACTGTAAAACGCGTGCCCCGACGCGGATTAAGCCACTGGAGAAAATCCCGCACAACGGCCCGTTCATGTTGCTGCTGCACCGATCGCCGGTTTACCATCGCGCGAGCAAAAGTACGGTCACGTCTAGAATGTTGCTCCACACAAACATTCCACAATGTGCCGGCCATTGAAACACTTCTTTGAAGTGTCTGCCATAGCCGAATTCCCGTTGGCACCAAGAAGCATGAAGGCGGAAGATACGAGGAGAAACCTGCAATCAAAGTCAGAAACCGGGTATCACAGTTCAATTTCAAAAATTGGCCGCAGTTTAAACGATGTGGGAGCAGAAAGACAAGCAGTTTTTCAGACAAGGAGACGCGGTGTGCCTGGGATCCGTCATCGTAGTCGGGGAAAACGTGTTCGTGGTGGGGAGAAGTGCCGTGATCGTCCCCGAAAAGACGTGCTCGTGAACCGGAGAAAGGCCGTGTTCATGGGTCGGAGCAGGGACGTGAACGTGCTGACGGTTTCTGACTTATGGGGGAACTTGCACGTTTTGATAATTCTCAAAACGTCAAAATGACATGGTTCGGGCGCGGTTTCTGCGCTAACTTGCTTCGGCT
>QHOF01000529.1 GCA_003219335.1 Verrucomicrobiota bacterium
GTGAGTAAGAGCACAAGCATGACAGGGCGCCGCGCTGTCCCTGCCAATCGATCCTGATGTGCGCGGCGAATGATGAAACCGCTTCAATGAGTCAACCTTCAACGTGTACGCCACCGCCTACTTGCCGATTAAAATCAAAATGCCCGCTATCAGCGCCAGAATTCCGGTCACAATCGCCGGGATAGCGACGTGAAACAGAACCATGATTCCAACCAGAATCAGATAGATCGCCAGCAGCAGCATTCCGATATTTTTTGTAATCATGCGTCTCTTTTCAGGCAAACCCATCGCATTTGCACGCTTAAAATTCTGCGCTGCTGAAAATGCCGAAACCCGAATGTCGAATCTCGAAGTAATCGCCTTCGCTTAATGCTTCAACCCCGTAAAGGGGCGTGGCCGCGTAAATCCACAAGTTGCCATCACATGCCCGTCGCCTTCTACGCGGCGTGGCCCCAACGGGGCTTTACGCCCTTCAACCAGCGCGAAGCCATATGTGATTGATCTGGCTTTGCCGAAGTGAATAATGGCGGGTATGGACCGCGAAAAAATCATTTTCCTTCGCAACTTTTTCTTCGCCGCATTTATCATTGGCCTTGTATTCGCCTTTTTCTACTTCGGGGCGACGCTTCTGTTTTGGAACACCGCCGCATCCTGGGCGACGCACTTCTTCGGAATCGACGGGAAAGAATTCGGCAGACTGGTTTTGCTCTTTTTTATCCTGCTGCGCGTGGTGCTGGTATTCTTCTTCCTCGTGCCAGCGTTGGCCCTTCATTGGATGGTGCGCGGAAAGTAGTCTGGGGAGCGTGTTGGTTTCGGCGTCACGCCGAAACAGGCTTTTCTCGGCCCCTTCTTCTTGGCCCGATTCCGAATTGATAAAAAGTTCGCGATCGCGAGACGCGCTCGCCAACACCCGTGACGGGCGCGCTCCCCAGATTTCACGCTGCCAATCGTGACGACACCAAAATTGCCTCGCTCATCCCATGCAAAAATTTCTTGTCTGCAGGAGCGATTGTGGCGAGAGCCCCACGCAATCTGACGCGATCGCTTTCGAAAGGCGAACCCGACCTTTCATTGTTTTTAAATCGCCGGAATCTGGATCCCAGTAGCTGTGCTCAAACAAGCGACCCTTGTGAAAACGCTGCAGGATCGTTGGTGACGATTCGAATGTTGCCAAAGCATGTTCGATTCGCTTTTCCCATTCGGCGTGCGGCAGATCGCTGCCGAGCGCGATACCGCGGCTGCCCCAGCCAAGCGGCGAAAAGCCGCTCACTTTCAAAAGAAGCTCGCGATCTTTCTGGCTGAACTTCGCGGCCTCGCGCCAATCTTGGATTTCAAGACGCGGAATCACCGCATGCTGCGGCAGTGGCGTCGGATCGAGCAGCCACGAGTAGGGAATCGCCTGCCGAAGTTTAAGGAAATACTTGTTCCCCAGTTCGCGCCGCCAAAACTCGCGAAGCGGATGCATCCAGAAAAGTGCGAACCACATTTTCTCCTCCAAATATGGCTTGATCGGCGGCCTGATCGTGATGCGGCCGTCTGCGTTCGCGCGCAGCGTATTTTCGATCCCGGGGATATTTGGCAGATCGAATAATTCAAAGAACCGATACACGGCGCGCCTATCTTGCGGCTCGTAATTTTCCGCAGAAACGACCCGCCAGGAGTTCGATGTTCCATTGTTCGACGTTGATTCAGGCGCGCGGCCATCCACTCCATCTCCGGGCGGTAGGTTGCCGATTCCTGTGAAATAACGATGTCGGCGCCGTTTGGCACAACTGCGCGAAACCCTTCCAGCATTCCGGTCGCGTCGCCAATGATGTCGTTATCGAATGAAGAATACGTCTGGTTTAGCCAACCGGTCAGTCCAATTCCGCCGGGAACCGAATCGATCTCAGCAATGATATAGCCGTTCTCCGTCAGAATCAGGTCTGGCCGGATTACTCGCGGCAAATCGTCGCGGATTTCCTTCTGCCGCGAAAATTCAATCAACTCTTTCGGTTTACCGGCGTCGAGATAGCGCGCCACCCACTCAGGTTGTTTTCCTTTGACGCTCAATTGATATAGCTGGTTGCAAGCGCGCTGAAATACAAACAGCCGATGCCCGAGTTGCTCGAGATCGGCGAAAAATTTCTTGTCGATTGGAAATGCGTCTGGCGAAAGGAGCCAGTCTTTCTCTGCGAAGAGGCCCTCTTTCGGAAGAGCGGCGCGAATGGTTTGCAGACGATCCTCTGTGACGGCGACCATTTCAGTTAACGTCGAACATCGAACATCGAACGTCCAACATCGAATTCGCCGTCATCCCGAGCGGAGTCGAGGGATCCCGCGGAAATCGCCCTCAGGTTTCGCAACGCGATTCCTCGACTTCGCCTGGAATGGCAGCAACTACCGTCCGGCGGCCATGCGTTTGAGTACCAGCTTGACCAAGTCTTCCGCGGATTGCGCTTCGCCTTTCGTCTGCAAATCGCGCACGGCTTTGTGCGCTTCGGCTTGTTTGTATCCGAGCGCGATTAGCGCAAGCACGGCTTCGTTAGCTTGCTCCTGCTCAGACGTCGGCGCATGTGCGGCACTGGCTGCTTCCCACGCAGCAGCCACTCCGACTTTGTCTTTCAATTCGAGAACGATCCGCTCGGCTGTTTTTTTCCCGAGGCCGCTGATTTTTGAAATCGCCGCGACATCCGAATTCACGACCGCGGCTTTGAAACTGGTCACGCTCATTCCGCTCAACACCGCGAGCGCCAGTTTCGGTCCAATGCCGCTGACATGATTGACCAGCAACCGGAAAAGGTCGCGTTCAGCCGACGACATGAAACCGTAAAGCACATGTGCATCCTCGCGCACTGCCAGGTGGGTGAGAATGCGGATGGGCTGGGCGACGCCGGGAAGCTTGTCGTAACTCGACAGCGGAATGAAAACTTCATATCCAACTCCGCCGACATCGATGATTGCCTGTGTCGGCAAGGCGCTCACGAGTTTGCCTTCGAGAAAGGTGATCATGGGTTCGTTACATCGTTACATCGTTAAATCGTCAAACGAACTTATTCCGGCTTCAGCACCAGCGTGAGATCGACGCGCCTGCCTTTTGCGATATTGAAGCTGCTAGTCGTGAAAAATTTCCAGTTTTGCGGCGCATTGACGAAGACTGATCCGGCGACCGGCATCGGCAGGATGACAAAACGCGGGCCGGGCTCGCTCATGAATTCCGCAGCGCGACGCTTTTTCAACGGGGTGAGAAAGCTTTTCAGGCGCGAGCGAAAGTACCAGACCAGGCTCGGCTCCTCGAACTCGACGGAAGCAAATTGCATGTTCGGCTGCAACGACGCGCGCGATTGCTGAAAAAGCTGATACGCCGGGAAAAATCGCGCCACCATCGGCGGAACAACGACGGCAATGGCAATCCAAACGCACGCAGTGACAATGGCGATTTTCTTAAACAAGGAGCGGTGGCCTCGCTCGCGAAGCCGTTCGGAGTTTGCAACCGCCGTGTCTTCTCTCCAATGCCGCGCAAGCAACAGCGCCAGCAGCCCAAATGCCGGCAGAGTGTAATGCGGAAGCTTGGTCTTGATGAGCGAGAAAATGATGAAGATGATCGCAGCGCCGGACAACAGATAATTATCGATGTTGTCGCGCTTGCGCCATAATCTCTGCACAAGTGAAGGCAGTCACGAAATAAAACGGCAGCAGCAAGACGTATCCGCCTAACGAATTCCACCCGTGCCCTTCCATTGCCCCTAAAGAGCGTGCGATGACGTGGCGACCGATCCCGATTCGTAAAAATTCCCCATGCGTCTGAATCAAAGCCGGAATGCCCCACATCCCGATGATCGCCAGCATGAGGACAATTCCGCGAACGAATTTGAATCGCCGGCGCAGTTGCAGATTCGGCGCGTAGAAAATGGTGCAAGCAACGGTCAGCAAAGGCGTCCAGGCAATCGGACCTTTGGCCAGAAAGCCCAGCGCCAGCGAGACGTAAAACACGAACCACCAGTGGGAAATTTGATGATTGATGTTTGGGTTTTGATGTTGGTGGTTTGTCAGGCCGTCACGGAGCAGTTCGAGTCCGCTCCAATGCGCAAGGCTCACGAACAACGCCAGCCACATATCGGCCACCGCGGCTTTGGCATGGATAAACGTTTGCAGACAAAGCGTGAAAATGATTGCCGCTCGCCAGCCGACGCGTTGTCCGCCAATCCGTAATCCACGGACCGGGATCGACACCGCGATGAGCGCAGCAGCCACGGCCGAAGGGAAACGGGCGGCGAAATCGTTTTCACCGAAGACCCGATAGCTCGCCACCTGCGCCCAATAGGCGAGGGGAGGCTTGTCGAGACGGAGCTGATTGTTGAAGTAGGGAACGACGTAATCGCCGCGCTGGATCATTTCGCGCGATGCCTCTGCGAAACGCGGCTCGTCGCGGTCGATCAACGGCAGGCTCCATGTCCCGATCACGTGAAACAGGACGCAGCCAGTGAAGAGTAGCGCGCTGCGAACAATCAGTGATCGGCCCGGCGCGTCCATGGTTTTCTGTTCCCCGTTCACGGTTTCCACCGATTAGGAGCAGGAGCGAGAGTAAAGCAAGACTTAACGTTGCGTTCCGACGGCAGGATTGAAAGCCTGGCCTCGCGGACTTCGTCCGCTGCGTTGCAGCCTCGACTCCGCTCGGAATGACAGCTATGAGAACTGTTTGTGAAGCGCTGTGCCGTCTTGTATTGGATCATCGGTATCGCCATTGCAGCGATAGCGAGCGCAGCGGCGTTTTATTTCGATGACACCGTTTGGGCTTTTATCAGACAGCATCAGAGCCGCGCGTTGCGTAATTTCATGCGCGGTGTCAGCCTGGTTGGCGACTGGCCCTCGCATATTGCAGTTGGCTTGATTCTTTTAGGAATCGCCTGGAAGCGCGGAAACAAAAAATGGATGCGCATTTTTTTGGCGATGTTGATTGCGATGAGCGTCGCGGGCATCGCCGACCAAGTAATCAAACGCACCGTTCCGCGCGCGCGTCCGTCGGTAAAATCGGAGCTTCGTTGGGGCGGGCCGCGTTTCA
>QHOF01000530.1:0-202 GCA_003219335.1 Verrucomicrobiota bacterium
TTTCAGGTATATAACCCCTGCTTCCTCGGTTCGCGAGAAACGGAGAATATCCTTCGATCACGGCCCCGAGGGAAAAGTCCATTTTTTTCCTGGGCGTCATGGAGGACGATGCAGGACTTTTTCACAAAGAAATTACGCAAGGGAGGTTTTCCATGGAAGACGCTACGATAAAAAGTTTAGTTGACTACCGGTTTAAAGTGAA
>QHOF01000530.1:254-2181 GCA_003219335.1 Verrucomicrobiota bacterium
AGGTTCGCCTGGCAATCCGCACGCGGCATTACAGCTACCGAACGGAGAAAGCGTATGTTCATTGGATCAAGCGATTTATCTTCTTTCACAACAAGCGTCATCCAATGGAAATGGCGGAGTCTGAGATCGCCGAGTTTCTTTCAAATTTAGCAACGGCGGGAAGGGTCAGCGCATCGACCCAGAACCAGGCGTTTAATTCTTTGTTGTTCTTATATCACGACGTGCTAAACAAACAGATCGGACGTGTTGCCGGCGTTGTCCGGGCAAAAAGGCCGCACCGGCTACCGGTCGTTCTCACCAAAGCGGAAGTCAAAAAAGTGATTGATCATATGAACGGCGTACCACGCTTGATGGTGATCTTGCTCTATGGTGCGGGATTACGATTGATGGAGTGCTGCCGCCTACGAATCAAGGATGTTGATTTTTCTCGCAACGAGATTGTTATTCGAGCGGGTAAAGGCGATAAAGACCGTCACACCATGCTGCCTACAGCAATCAAGGAGTCTCTTGTCGGGCATATTGAGGCGAATCGAGGCCGACATCAAGAAGATGTTGCCACCGGGCTTGGTCGCGTCGCATTACCGAATGCTCTGGAGCGGAAATATCCAAATGCCGGTCGAGAATGGGCATGGCAATGGGTTTTTCCCGCGCCGCAACCCTATACCGATAGGATTACGGGCGACAAACGGCGCCATCATCTACACGAGTCGGTTTTGCAACGAAGCGTCCGTGAAGCGGTCGTAAAAGCCGGTATCTCCAAACCGGCAAGCTGTCACACTTTTCGTCATTCCTTCGCAACTCACTTACTGGAGGATGGCTATGATATTCGGACAGTCCAAGAGTTGTTGGGCCACAGAGACGTTAGCACGACGATGGTTTACACCCATGTATTGAATCGAGGTGGGCGGGGGGTGCGAAGCCCAGCCGACAGCCTGGGAGCCGGAATCGAAGGGTAATTTTCGATAGGTATGAATATACGGAAACAACTTTCGGCCTTGTACGATCACCGCATCGATCTGCCTTTACAACTTGTCGTTCTAGTTGTAAAAAGTAATAGCTCGTCTTTTTGAGGGCCGTGCTATACAGAAGTTATGAAGTTCTATACGGAACCAGATACTATTGGTTAGGACGCGAAGATAGGAACAACGGTGAAGCATTACATATATGTAGGCATTGCCTTGACCGCCTTCCTCGCGAGCAGTGCTTACTCTCTAGAGCTTGGCAACCCCATGGACACCCCGTTAGGCCGGCAATTTCGAGCCGAGGTCGACGCTCTGACCTTTTCGGCAAAGGTTCTGCCGGCGAGTTGTCGTCTTCTTCGCGAAATTCGTACGACACCGATCTTTCCTGCCACGACCAATCCCTTTGTGACCGACGACGCGAGGCTGATACGTTTTGTCTCGCAGATCGGCTTTGGAAGCGACTCGATTCGTGACATTAGCGTGGCGATGAGCGCGCTCTACTATAACTCACAACCGCAACACGAGGTGGGCGTATGGGCACTAAGGTTCAAGAGCGCGGAAGCAGTATCCTCGGCCCGGAGCTCGTTGAGCAGGCGTGACGTCTGGGTGAGGGACCTGATGGTCGCAACTGTTTGGCGTGATGACGATGCGGGTCGAGCTTGTCAGACCGCCATTGAAACGCATCTTGCCAAGAACGGCTTCACGAAATGGAACGCGAAGCGCTGAAGGGCAGACTTGCGGAGGTGCGCTTGGTGGCGCAAACAAGCGTTGACGGCCATCATGGCTTACAGGCATTGTGCCCTAACCGCGCGATGGACAGTGACACTTGGCAAGCGCCGCTGCGCGCGCTAGGTCGTGCGTGTCAACGCGAGCGTTGAGCTTGTAGAAAAAGTCCCGGACGCAACCGAGTAGAATTTGAACGCGATATGAGCGACGATCTTCCAATTTCCGACTTCGCCGACCAG
>QHOF01000534.1:0-324 GCA_003219335.1 Verrucomicrobiota bacterium
TAATATACTGACCAGTGTATTAAGGTATCCGAAAGCTTTAAGAACGGTGGGCAAGTTGTCTTTTGAGCTGAAGAATTTTAACGATCGTGAGAGATCCCATGAACCGTAATATACCGGTCAGCATATTCACTGGTTTGGAGGCAACGGATAGATGAAGGCGTGGGCCGAGCTTCTGCAAGCCGTCGCGGCCCTTCTCTGGCCGATATTGGCCTTTGTGGTTCTCTTGGTCTTCCGAGGACAGATCCAGGGCCTGTTGAACCGCTTACGGCGGGGTAAGGTGCTCGGTCAGGAAATCGAACTTGATGCGATCCAGGCCCATTCCAG
>QHOF01000534.1:383-2361 GCA_003219335.1 Verrucomicrobiota bacterium
GTGTCGACGAAAGAGTTCCAAGCAAAACTGGATAGAGTAGTTGCCACTCACCCTGACGCTGACCACGCGCAGATCCTCGGTAGGGTAATCAATGTCTTCACAACCACAGCCCGCGAATCCGTCAGGGAAGCATTTATCAGGATTGACTCGAGACCCCTCTTGGGTGCCCGAGGCGACGTCTGGGAAGAGCCGTATGATCCGAACCTCACGGTTCGACACTTCCTGAACAAGATATGGTTTCGGATGCGCCCTCTTGTACGCCCCTTTACGTATCCGGACGGTTGGGTTCTCCGCGATAGCGGGAGCGACAGGCTGTTTACGGGGATGGGACGTCCGTGGGCGCATTCCCAAGGGCTGTCTGAAGATGACCGATCGCTGCGCGAGGCGGGCATTAACCCAGGGTCCGCGTTGGAGGTTGTGCCGGGGGCGCACGTCAGCTTGGCCTTGGGTGAGCCGCTTGGCGACTAGACTAGCGCCTCCTAACCAGCGAGTGGAGCGGACGGCGTTCCGCCGCCGCTCACCCGCAGTGTTAGGTCGCCGATAAGAGTGTTTCGATGAGTCGTGTGAATCCGTTTCGCCCGAATTCGCCCGTGGGCCCAGGAATGTTTGCCGGCCGCCTATCGCAGCTCAGAGCGCTCGAAGAAGCGCTTCTACAGACGCGGGCTGGCCAGCCGAAGAGTTTCATGCTTACCGGTGAACGAGGCATTGGGAAGACTTCACTTCTCCAGTACTTCAAGTGGATCGCCCAAGGCCACATAGACATTGCCCGCGACAGAGTGAACTTCCTCGTCGTCGAACTTGACCTCGACGCTTCGAGCACGGATCTTGGACTCATTCGCAGAGTGAATCTGGCCTTAGACCGAGAACTTACCAAGACCGAGCCCGCACGCTCCTTCCTATCGACAGGCTGGGAGTTTCTGCAACGGATCGAGGCCTTTGGTGTAGGCCTCCGGGACGGAAAGCAGATTGCCGACGCCGAAACGCTCCACGATGAGTTCGCACACTCTCTTGCGAAGACTTGTAATCGAATCTCTCAAGCCGACGCTACATCAGTATTCGGTGCTCAATACGACGGCCTTATCCTGCTCATAGATGAAGCGGACAACGCCCCCAGAGCCCTTCGCATCGGTTCATTCTTGAAGCTTTTGACGGAGCGGGTACAGCGCCACGGCTGCGAACACCTCATGGTCGGCTTGGCCGGCATGCCAGCCTTGCGAGAGGTTCTCCGAGAAAGCCACCCCTCGTCACTCCGTCTCTTCGATGAACTACCTCTAGACACCCTTTCACGCGACGATGTTAGCTGGGTGATTGACCGTGCGCTAAGGGTGGCAAACGAGACGAACGACGAGAAGACGACCATCGACGACGCTGGGCGAGCCGGTCTTATTAACTTGTCGGAAGGGTACCCGCACTTCATTCAGCAGTTCGGATATTCCGCGTTTTCTACCGATACGGATCTCGTCATCGACATCGAGGATGTCCGGCGCGGTGCGTTCGGACCGCTCGGTGCCATGGAAAAGATCGGCGATCGCTACTACAGAGATGATTTTTACAACAAGATCCAAAAGGACAGTTACCGCCAAGTGTTGCGCATCATGGCGGACGACGAGAACAGATGGGTAACGAAGCCGGCCATCCGCAGCAAGTTCCGTGGGACAACAACCACGCTCGATAACGCGATCCACGCATTACGAGAACGAAAGATCATTCTTGCAAAGGAGGGTGAACGAGGCACGTATCGGCTGCAGCATCGTGGGTTTGCGTTTTGGATCAAGCTCTATACAAGTGACCCCAAGGACTTGCAGAGTCAGATTGAGGCAACAGGGAAGCATGAAGAGCCGGCGACCTAACAAGGAGCTGTACCCGACAGCCGCCGGCGCACAATGGAGCGGCCGCGGGTGAGCGCTAACGCGTTAGCTCTCGCATCGTATGAGCAAATGGAACAGTACTGAATGGGAAGCTCTTTGCAGCGGCGAAG
>QHOF01000007.1 GCA_003219335.1 Verrucomicrobiota bacterium
ATAGTACCGGTCGATGCATTGCCCGCGATCGAGACCGAAAACCCGGCTGACGGGCTGGAGCCGCCGCAAGGACCCAAACTGCACCCATCCTACTGGCGGCCAACAGTTCAATCGCCGCTGTTGTGCGCTGATCCAGCGGCGAATTAGCCTAGGGAGTACCGCTTTTGCTAGTAGCCCGGCCACGAGAAATTGAGCACGGCGATTTAAAAGACACTTGGGATTGAGGGCGATACCCGAAAGGGTATTACGTGCTGCTGATGTCAGCCTGTCCGTCTCATAAAAGGCGGATGCAGCTTTCAGATGGCCCTGACTGAGCAGCACCCGATTTCTCCATAAATTCTTGCCAGAGACCTGTCGTTGCACAGCCACAGCGGCTTCGATCGTCTCTCCTCCGCCGTATCGGCTCGTCAGCGACTCCGGATGTTGTCTGTAATAGAACAGAGGGCGACCCAAGTGAGCCAGAGTGAAGTAGGCTGACACGCGTAGCCAGTAGTCATAATCCTCGGCCAGAAATGTTCGCTCGTTGTAAGGACCCACCTTTTCATATACGGTACGCGTATAGAGGAAGCCGCCTCCCAGGCAACTCACTTCCGCCAACCGCTCTATCGGACCTCTTTTGACCACACCAAGAATTTGATCTGCTTCGTCAACAAAATAATCATCGGCGAACACAAAGTGTATGTGAGGGTTCTCTTCAAGGAAATTGACCATCTCGGCGATAGCCGTCGGAGCGTAGTAGTTGTCGTGCGATGTCCAGGTTAGATAGACCCCAGATGTATGTTTAAAACCCGTGTTCAGTGCGGCTGGGAGCTTCCTGTTAGTCTGGTGACGCATAAGCTTTATGCGATCGTCATCGTAAGACTTGACGATGTCGACACTGTTGTCTTCCGATCCATCATCAACAACAATGAGTTCAATGTTGCGATAAGTCTGTTGTAAACAGCTATCAATAGATTGATGTAGAAAGCGCGCGCCATTGTATACGGGTAATACAATACTGACCAGTTTGGATTTCTCATCGAAGGTGTTCATGCAAGGGTTTCTCCCGAGTTCGCAATCCGGCTTCACTGTGTCCGATTCTTATGCGGTGGTAATGCGGCTAAGCTGCCGACATGGCCGTCGTGGTATCGCCTTGGACCAGCATCCAATCGGGCTTCAATGCTTGGATAATCGCGTCCACCTCTGTCAGGATCCGAGCAGTTATATAGCTCAAACTCTGTCGATTCTGCATGATGTTAAGGTCATAATCCGGCTTGAGCTCAAAGAGCTCAAAACATGGTCGAGCATGCTGCTAAGCTGAATCACCACGTTCGAACACCTGATACGGTCCGAACTGCTGCAGGAGACGGAAATTTCTGTCGAGCGGGATTCAAAATAGCCCCTCCCCGCGGGGTTCGCCCAATTGCGCGTGGTCTGCACGATCCGTAATTCGTCATTCGAAGATACACCCTCGGCACAATGATTGGAATTTGAGACCCCGCGTCGATCCGCAAAAAGGAGATCGAAATCAGCGCCAATCTTGGATCGACAATATTATATTCCGCTGAGAAGCGCCAAAATAACACTTGATACCGACTGCCGTTTGATTTCTGCCTTTCAACGTCCAGGGGTTCACCGACAACGCGACGATGAGTGATAGGGAGCCTGCCCAGGCAATCATCCGCGGCGCCTGCAATCACGAGGGGATATAGTTGTTAGTGTTCCGAATCCGGTGGGACTCGACACAACCTATGTGCATGATTGACCCGCAGCAGAACGGTCTAAACCCTTCTCAGCGATCTTGGCGTTCTTGCCCGTTGATCAGCTTCCCGACGACCAGGGCTGTCATGTGTCCGAAAAGAAGCAAAAGGGAAAAGTCCATTAGGAAATTGAATGGAAGCATATGCCTTTCAAAATCGCTGAAGCCGTCGCCGAGCAATGGAGTGAGCAATGTGATCGGGATCGTCAGCCAGAGTGCAAAATAGAACTCCCAAACCAGCTTTTGATCGATGCTCTGGCTCCTTCGCCAGGCCGCAAGAATTAGAGCGGCGGTCGCCATCAGATATGCGAAGAAGAACCATACCGATTTCGGGAAATAGTACTTCTTAAAAAGCCCCCAGAGATTCCAGCGGTGCGATTGCTCCCTAGGCATTTTACCGGACGCCTTCTCAAAGTTGCCAGCGTACTCCGGCCGCGGGACGTACGCCCGCTTGAGTGACTCCTGAATCTTGTCGAGAAAACGACCCGGGCGCTCTAGATAAAAAAACAGTATCTTCAGAAAGCTGATCTTTGGATAGTAGCTTTCCTCGAAGTCTCTGCTCGAAATGTTAAAAGGATGGCTGGGCTGCCAGAACTGGGTTCCGACCAGTTCGGCGTATTCTTCACTCACTCCCAAATCTCTCAAATCTTGCCGCGGATCAGGGGAGTCCGTTAAAGCTCCGAAAAAGATAGCGTTATATTTTGATGCATTTATCAAGGAGACGTCGGTCCGCCGGTACTCGGCCAGAGCGAGTAGCACCACAAGCGACGCACAGCCCAGCGCCGTGATTCCCCACCGCCTGTCGCGATTGAACAGAGCCAGCCTCAGTCCGAAGAACGCGACCGCCGGCGCGAATATCACATTTTGAGTTTTAACGCAGACGAGCAGACACGCGCAGGCGAAAAACAGGAGCAAAATCGCTAACCCCCTCGGCGTTGATTTCTGCTTCTCTTTCAGCAGATTCAATCCTGCGCCTACGGTCGCAAGCGGAAAGATCAACGAGGCTTGTTCTGTGTAGAAAGAATGGAAGTATATGGTATAACTCAGATCGCAGAATATAAGAACGAACCAGGGGGCGAAATATAGGTACGAAAATCCAGCGCCTAAACCTCTCATCAGTATAAAAAAGCTGAGCGCGAATGCTAGAATATGTATCAGGCCGAGCATCCGCAGGTCGAATGACTGATTGGATACCATCCAATACCACAGCGCGACAGCCGGTTTCACAAAAACGATTTCGGAAGACGGCCACGACCCCCTGGTCGTTACGGGATTACCGACGAACTTATACTCCCGAGTTATCCAGTTGAAGTAAATATCTTCGTGCCGGGTCTCCACTTGTTTGAGCGCTCCCCAGTCAGTCATACGCCAGAAATCGCCGTTATTCGCCAGCCCGATCATTGGCGGCCACATTAGTTGTACGGAGACGAGAAGAAAAACCGTCAGCAGCGCGGCGGCTTCAGCGCGGCGGAATTTGACTGATGGCGTGTGTTTCACGAACCGCTTTTGAAGTATAGTTCAACGGCTGCCGGAATCGGGATCAGATTTCCAGCCGTGTCGGTAAATCGGCCGAGTTGGAACAACACCCATACCGCATAGCGTCCTGCCCAGAATAGGGCGCGTGAGGCTGGTTCGCTCTTTCCGCTAGGCCCCTTCAGGTCCTTCTCAAATCAAAGCTATTTGCGGTCACGCGACGTTCTGCTACAAAACCGGCCGAAAATTCCAGTTAGACAAGGACGACTGTATTTTTCTCGTTTCCACGGTTCCATTTTCGACGCGAACTGGGCTACGTCGAGAGACAGAACATTCACCTCCTTTTTATTTAAAGGGAGACCCACCAGCGCCGAGCCTCGCGGGTGATCCCAAATGCTAGTAATCCTCTGGCGGAATAGCAGATGTAGAACATTCTTTGTGCTCTCTTGCGCTTACGGTGCTACCGAGTTTCTTTAACGTGGATTTAAAAAAAACTTTATTGGCCGCTAATCTCTGTGCAAATCATACAAGGAAACTCACCGTGTCCGCTGCGAGCGAGGCTGAACGCTCCAAAAGAATAGAGACAATCCTTTTGGCGGCTTTGCCATCACCGTACGGATTGATGCCGGTTGCCATCGCCGCATGCTCCGCGGGATTGCGCAACAGCTTTTCCGCTTCTGCGATGATCCGACAATGCTGCGTCCCAACTAGCCGAACCACTCCGGCCTCGATCCCTTCCGGACGCTCGGTCGTGTCACGCATCACCAGAGCCGGGATGCGTAGCCCGGGTGCTTCCTCCTGGATTCCCCCGGAATCAGTGAGGATAAGCGTGGAACGTTTCATCAAGTGAACCAGCGAAAGATAGTCTAGTGGCTCGATTAGGCTCACATTGGAAAGCCCGGACAAAATATCGCGCACCGGCTGTCGTACGTTGGGATTGAGATGCACTGGGTAAATAAAATGAACCCCGTCGTTTGCGAAAATGCGTGAAAGATCACGAATAGCCAGACACAGCTCTCTGAAGGGATCACCAAAGCTCTCTCTGCGATGGGCCGTGATCAACACGAGCCGCTTGTCCAATGGCAGTCGGGCCAACGGCCCCGATTTCCAATCGTATTCTCGGGATGCGGCATCGTTCAACGCGTCGACGACGGTATTGCCTGTGACATAGATATCCCGCTCGGAACATCCCTCTCGAAGCAGTGCTTGGCGAGCATTTTCAGTCGGCGCAAAGTAAGCCGTTGCAACGAGGTCTGCCAATCTCCTATTAATCTCTTCCGGGAACGGCCTCAGCTTATCGCCGGTTCGAAGACCCGCCTCCACGTGGCCAAACGCAATCCCGTGATAAAAAGCGACCATCGCTGCAACGAAAACAGTCGTCGTATCTCCCTGAGCTAAAATCCAGTCCGGTTTCACCTCGCTCACAATCGGATCCAAACCGGCGAAAAGACTAGCGGTCAACTGGGAGAGGCTCTGATCGGGCTGCATCAGATCGAGGTCGTAGTCAGGCTCGATTTCAAAGACGCTCAGCACTTGGTCAAGCATCTCCCGATGCTGAGCCACCGAGCAGATCACCGACCGCACGAGATTCGAGTGTTTTCCGAGCTCCATAATGACCGGTGCCATCTTGATAGCCTCGGGCCGCGTGCCGAAAACATTTAGAACCGTCAACATCCGCCTATTCCGTGCTTAAAATCGTGAGATCCTGCTTACTGTGAAAGAGTTTTTACCACAGAGACGCAAAGTTGCAGAAAGTTCATCCAAGAAGATTGTTTTTTGCTCGGCGCCTTCAGCGCCTCTGCGGTTAGTCACGAAAATCCTGAAGTCCCAAATCATGAGATCTGACATAGCGGCTTGACGAACGGCTAAGGCGTTTTATCGGGCGTACAAATTAACACTGGTGAAAGGATGACTTTCTTCTCTTTGTCCTTCGAGCAAGGCAAAGTCTCGACCTCGACGTATCGAATTCCTTCCCGCTCAAAGCGATAACGTATGGCGTTGAAAAAGCCAAATTTTGCGGGTATCGGCTGTTCCTGTTTCTTAAGTGTCCCCAGCTGCGACGCGGCCAGCACGCTATAACTCAATGTGAAGACTGTATACTTGTAGGAGATCAGCAGATTATTTGCGCATAAGAGCAGGAGCAGCGCGAAAACCGGCCAGCGCCATAGCCCACGACGAGTGATCAACAGTCCGACAATTGCCGTGACCAGAGGAAGCATCCAGACCTGAGGTGCGAATCGTGCCCACCAGCTTTCCGAAAGGGAAAGCGCGCTGATAAAAATCAGGCTCATCAAGACGAGTAGATGGGCTGCACAGAGCAGTCGCCGGCGATATTTCCAGAAAAGCACGGCAAGAATAGCAACGGA
This sequence comes from Verrucomicrobiota bacterium, assembly GCA_003219335.1. GTDB lineage: Bacteria > Verrucomicrobiota > Verrucomicrobiia > Chthoniobacterales > UBA10450 > Udaeobacter. The sequence goes on from QHOF01000007.1 coordinate 5,578, forward strand.
CAGTACTATTGCCCCGCTGAACAAGGGCCCGAATCCGCCCACACGGACATCCGGAAAGGCAAAGACTTGCAACTCGTCAAGCGAGAACATGAAGGGAAGTTTGAGCTTGAATGGGATTAGGAGAACTTCAGATTTTGAAAACAACGAGATCGCCAATCTGCTTACGCGATCCATGCCATTTCCGAATATTTCGGGAGATTCGAGTCCGACCACCGATGTCCAGCCGGCATAGGGGTGGAATGGATTGCCTGTTGTGATCAATTTGTTGATGAATTGAGTCACATAGGGGCTGAAGCCGACGAAGCCCCCACCTAGAATTCCTCCAACCATGAGCCATGCTGCCAGTTCGGTACGGTGCGCCTTCTTAACAACAGCATAAAACAACCAATACCCGCCGGTGAGAATGGCCACGTAGAGCGCGCCGTTAAGTTTCACGTTGATTGTTAAGATCACGACCAGCGCCAGCACAGCCATCTTAAAGCGGTCAGGACGCCGATAAATTAGGATCAGCAAGCCAATGGTGATCCCAAGCAATGAGGAAAGCTGTCCATCGACATAATATGTAAACATCTGACAAACACTCACCGGATTAAAGGCAATCAGAAAACTAAGGATCAGTAACCACTGCCATTTAATGCCCCGGAAGGTTGAAAGTGCCGCAAAAGAAAATAGGAAGCATGCCAAAATCAGCATTAAATGAAAGGCTTTACCAGACTCAAAACTTCCACTGAATTTATATAGCGCCGCAGCGCAAATCCAGGCGCCTTTAGAAGAAAAGATTAGGTAAAAGGGACTGGCATAAACACCGGAGTGACTAAACGCAGGTCCGCCGCGCGGCGCCTCGAAAAACGGGTTCCATCCATTCGCGAGCTGCGCAATTGCTTCCGCATGGTAGGTTTGTCCGTCCCACGAGATGTCGTAGATTCTACTACTGAGCAAGGCAAAGAGAAAAAACGCGATGACCGCTGATCCAAACAGCAGTCCAAACACGCGGATTCGCTCCTGTGGAAAATAAAAGTTCACGCCCCACCAGCCGAAACCGGCCGCCATCGCAGCCGCGGCCGGAACGTGAAACCGCGAGATCGGCAGGCCGAGGAAGAACAATGTCGAACTCACCAACAAAAGCGAGCATGCAAAGGCAAGTAGAATTGCCCCAAGCAGAATCGAAAGGTTTCTTATTCGAG
>QHOF01000533.1:0-425 GCA_003219335.1 Verrucomicrobiota bacterium
TGCGACCGTACTCGATACACAGCCGGCTGAAATCGTGTCGCTCGGCCCCTTCAATCCGAATCTAAATGAAATTTGCGCGGAACTTGCGTTCGGGAATGTCGAGATTGCAGTAAAAGGATTTATTCTCTTGATACCCTTCTCTCGAAACACCTCATACTCGCGGAATGCCCACGCCTGGCCACCGATCGCCGTACCCGTAAAAACGCCAATCCGTGACGGGTTTGTATCCACTTTGATCCTTGCATCATCCATTGCCATTGACGCCGCTGCTAGAATCATCTGGGATGAACGATCCATTCGGCGCGCATCTTTATGGGACATAAAATCATTTGGATCGAAATCATGAATTTCACCGGCAACCTGTGTTGGATAACTGGTAACATCAAAAGCAGTCACTCTTTTCGTCCCTGACCTACCTTCCAAAA
>QHOF01000533.1:529-2505 GCA_003219335.1 Verrucomicrobiota bacterium
TCATCGTTAAATAGCCCTATTCAACATTGCGCTCTTGCTAGCCACGTGAGCGTGAGCGGTGCACGAGGCAAACTTTAACCATTTTCTGTCGTTTTGCATGCTTCAAAATTCACTGCGCTCTTTTGCATGAAAGAGCCTAGGAATGATCCTGGGCACCTGCTGTTCATACTTCACGAAGGATGCACCAAATTTTTGCGACAACGACTTTTCCTCAAGTAACATTCTATGAACCAAAACAGGGACGTAAACTAAAACAGAAATGTACAATGCTAATCTGGACCCAACCATTAGCGCCAACCCAATGGCTTCAATGATATTACTTAAATAGTAAGGATTCCTGACGTATTGATATGGCCCGGATTGGATCAGGTCATGTTTGTTTCGGATCTCTATGTGGATGCTATGGAACACACCTAAAGTTTTGATTGCCCAATTCCGCCCGATCACGGAAGTAATTACCAATATGGTTCCCGTCATTACAATCGGGCGCCGAAAGCTCTGCTCATCGAGACGGAACCAGCCATAGAAAACGACAAGGTAGAGTGAAACATACACTGCGATAATCAAGGGAAGTGAGTAGGGTATCTGAATTTCTCCCGCTACTTTTTCTCTCTTCCAGAATGTCTCTAGTAATCTTTCGACCGCGTACAACACTAGAAACATGAGTACGGCTATTTTCATCCAGCCACCAAGGCTAATTGGGACTTTTGTTACGCAAGTTAGAATTCTGCATCAGCCAAGCATCAACCATCTTTTTCTTGAATCGCCATTGGTTTCCAACCTTAAACGCCGGGATCTTTTTCTGCGTCACTAAGCGGTAGACCGTAAATTTGTCGATCTTGAGATAACTGGCCACTTGCTCAGTTGTCAAAAGTTTTTCTTGCATAGATTAATTCCTTATGGCAAACTTTGGCACTAATTGGCATTGGCTGGTATACAAGACTGCACATATGTAAGTCAAGCACGGAAATTGGAGCTAAAGATGAAACATCGGATACAGATCCCTGTCTTATTTTTGTGTGTACATTTGGGGCTGGTTTGGGGAGGCGTGTCGTTCGCAGGCGGTTATGCCATTCCACCTCAAACTGCAAAAACGGAGTCTATGGGAGGCGCTGCCACAGCCGGGGTAGATGATCCCTCAGCCGTCTATGTCAATCCCGCAGCACTTACTCAAATAAGCGGAAATCAAATAATTTCCGGTCTCACGTATATAAACACCATCAGCAGTGTAAAGAACTCCGGGGCAACATCCAGAAACATTCATGATGATAATTTCCTTCCCAATCTTTTCGCCAACTATCATATCCCAAATTCGGATTTTTCCTTAGGAATCGGTAGTTATACCCCCTTTGGCTTAGCGACAAGCTATAAGCCTGGTAGCTTTACTCGATACGCCGCGCTTAGATCGGAACTGAGAACCATTTTCGTAACCCCGACGATTGCGTGGGAGCCTGTACCGTTTTTTTCCGTTGGTGGCGGGGTCAGTTTCGTTCATTCATCGGGACTTCTCTCGCGAGCGATTTTCTTTGGGCCTTTTGGCGACGGGCACCTCAGAGTGACGGACACGGATGATGCGTATGGTTATAAATTCGGACTTCTCGTAAAGCCCATTGAAAAACTTCGACTAGGACTAACGTATACGAGCCGCGTCAATATTGGCTTCGATTCAGCCGACGTTAAATTCGTTGATGCTCCTGGGACAGGCGGCCTTAGCGCGAGCAGCAAGGCATCCGGTTTACACTTGCCCCTCCCGCCCGTGATCACTTTTGGCATTCATTGGCAAGTTGACCCAAATTGGGGTCTAGAATTTGAATATGACTTTAGACGCTGGAGCGAGTTCAAAAACCTGAAGGCATCTTTCTCCGCACCTCTTCCAGCACTAGGAGGTGGTTTGCCAATTCCGAGCTTTCTGATTCCCGAAAATTGGAAAGATACGAGTACCTTACGACTTGGAACTTCTTACAAGCTCAACCAAA
>QHOF01000532.1:0-404 GCA_003219335.1 Verrucomicrobiota bacterium
AAATCATCGCTGACAATCTCAGCAATGCTGGTTGGAGTTGGGGCTGCGCTGCAACTGTGGATCGCGAAGGGCGGACGATCTACGTTGTGGACACTCATCGCGGCGACGGAAAGCGTTTCATTGTGCGCGCTGATGAAAAGCTCACGGCATTTCTAAAATTAGAAGAGGCTGTTTGTATCCAGTTGTTGACTGAACAAGTTTAGAGCTGCGCGACGCCAACCAGGGCATTCCTTGGCGCACTGTCCGATAGCGAGTTGTCAATTAACGCAATTCCCCAAACACCTGTGATATGTGTCGTTGCATATTTTTAGGCTGCGGATTGGATTGGTAGCCTTGTGAGCTGAGTCAACACATTGGTCATAGCTTGCCCGGCATCGGGTTTGGCAGTCTAGGCCTTCTGCTAG
>QHOF01000532.1:428-2902 GCA_003219335.1 Verrucomicrobiota bacterium
ATTGTGCCTGTAATTTTTCGCTTCATTGATTTGACCTCCTTCGGAAAAGCCATTAAATCAGAAAGTTTCAGGCGTCTGGCGAGGCGGATTACGTCAACCGTCGTTTCGAATACCAGCGCGAAGTTGGTCGTATAGCAGCGGCAAATTGACACGCATTAAGGATTAAATGCCGCAACTTGTTTCAATCGGCGACATCGCTGACCATCTCAGCAAAGCCGCTTGAAGTTGGGGCTGCGTGTCAGTGTTGGGTTTTGAAGGGCGACAATTTGGGATTGCCGACGCGCCATCGCGGCGACGGAACGCGGTTCATTTCTGGAATTGGAATCCGAGTTTCGCAACTGTGCTTCACAGGAACCACCATTTGAACTTCGCCAATCGACGGGTCTGTTAAACGTGTGGATGACTGGCGCGGTAAATCGCCGAACGAGATTCTTACAAAATCTCCGGAGGACCGCTCGTCTTGGCATTTTTTCCAAGCCCGGTCATGGCTTGACTACGCAACGCGCGAGAATGCACCGTCTGCCATTCACTACGCTGCGTTCGAATTGCGATACGGCCTCGAATATTTGCTTTTCGAGTTGCTCCTCCTTGCAAGTGAATCGCTGACCTTGCGGGAATATAGAAAGGCGATTGGAAATCCTAAGGAGACGAAGAAGATGTTAAAGTCTCCGGCCCGCGACTATGTAAAACTCACGGAATTCACCAAGATTGTCGTGTCGGTCGACTCGGATGCACCGCCGCTACAGTTCTGGAATTTGGATGACCTGTTTCGACATTGGGGTGTGGCATCCGAATTTCTTCACTTTCTCGGCCCGCACTCGGCCAACTACTCTGAGATTGATTGGACGGCTAAAGCAATCGGCAGGCTTGATTCAGTGCTGTCTTCCATATGGAGTGCAATGACAGACACAATCGGAAACGCGATGATGCGACCGTCGCAGATGCCGCCCGAGGTTCACCAAGCTTGGACTGAGTTCAAAGACGGCACCTTAGCTAAAGACGATTTGACTCGTCGCCTGATGATCATGCAACCCATCTTGCGGATGCGCAGAAAAGGGGAAACGGGTTGGCAACACAAGGGGCGTCGAATTTGGAAGATTCCGAAGGACTAATGCAGCATCCCTGCCCGGATCGCATAATTTAGAAATCGCGTGTCAGAGAAATCTACGCCTTCAGAAGCTTCGCCACGGCTCGAAAGAAGCCTACCGCATTCGTAATCGACCCTCTTCAGTCTTACAGTTTTGGCCGCGTCGCAGTGGAAACAGTCCTTCAGTTGCTTAAGGTCGTCTCCAACATTGCCACGTTACCCCCTCCATGGACTATGGCGTTACGTCGCGAGTAGAGCCAGTCGGCATAGCCCAGAGCTGAACTGGGGATTTTTTTGTTTTGAACTTTGAACCGCTCAAAGATTGCGCCAGTGTTGATGTTCACTCGGGGCTTGCTGAGGTTCTCGCTCGGTGCCAGAACCTCGAAAACCTTTTTCACTTTTCGTGAATGCCTTTCGCGGAGCACACTGTTTCTAAGAACTCCCTCACACCTTTCTCGAATCTGGTCTGCAACGTTGGTTGTCGGGGACAATAGCCTCAGTGTCTCGCCTTCGGTAATCGGGTCTTTGAGCGCTCCAAGGCTTTCGCTCAGAAGAGGCTCGACGGTGACGTTGTCGATGAGGAGATAGTCGGCAGTCGCGTCAAAATCGGTCCACAACGTTCGTATAAACGAGCTTCTGCAGGTGCTTTCGACTACCTTCGACAACCCTGCCAAGTTCGGTCACAGCGGAACTCACCTCAGTATCGAGGAATGCAAGGAGAGCATCGATTGCATCGACATTCATAAGCGCGTGCTGCGATTCAACGAAAGTTTGGCTCGTGCGATCACCGGGCTTGTTATGGGCGGCCTGCGGGAACATGCCGGAATTGCTCTTTGTGAAGGCGGCGTCGCCGTGACGGCTCTTTGAAATCGCCCTTGTGCTCATGCCTGCCTTTCGATCAGGTTGCCAGCTCCACCTGGACGACTGCATCGGACTTCTACCTATACACAAATCTGCCGTGTGCCTGATTGTGCGACCTCTGGAGCGGACGCATCATTGCCCGTGAGGTTGTTTTCTCCAACTAAATTGTCCGATTGCATTGGAACCAACACAATCGCGGACCTTCGGCAGCAGATTCATGACGACCTGCGGATACAACATCCCGAATGGGTCCTGCCAAACGGCGAATCCCCAATGTGCGATGCCTACGAGGCGCGGCTTATGGACTTACTCGGACTTGTCTCCGGCCCACCGTACCACAGCCGACCGAATGGCAGCGCATCAAAAATCAGATCGACGCCGCGATGATCCTCGCGCGGTCTGACTTCGTAAACGTGGATCGTTGATTGCATCGGCATCGATATTCAATCACAGCGCACCGCGCGCCGTAAAGCGTGCTAGATTCGTCGATGGAGTCGCGCGTGCTTTTATCGTCCGACAATCAGGA
>QHOF01000032.1 GCA_003219335.1 Verrucomicrobiota bacterium
CCGGATGCGCTCGATGTCGATCTTGCGCAATTCAAAAACATTCTCGCAAAACATCGCGGCGCGGTGAAATCGATTTTACTGAACCAGAAATTGATTGCTGGCATCGGCAACATCTACGCCGATGAAATTCTCTTTCGCGTCCGCATTCATCCTGCGACGCAAACTTCAGCTCTGAAAGAGAAAGCAGTTGCGAAACTATTCCGCGCGGCGCGCTACATTTTGAAAGAGGCGATCGCGGCCAAAGCCGATGATCGCATGCCGAAATCGTGGTTATTGCGGCATCGTGGCAAAGGCGGCAAATGTCCGCGGTGCGGGCGCGAATTAAAATCAGCGAAGATCGGCGGGCGCACCGCATGGTTTTGCGCGCATTGCCAGAAGAGAGCATCTGGAAGTTAGGCTTCCAGTGCGCCGCTGCAGGGACTCGTTGAGCAAGCTTAAAATTGGCCAGCTGCAGGCTGGGAAGCCTGCCTGACGAAACAGCCAAGATGGCTGTGTTACGGTTACGCCGCAGCGGTCAGCCGCCTCGCTTCGCCGCGTTCGTACTCGTAGAGGAACCCGATAAATTGCCGCCGATGCGCCTGTTCTTGCGCGGTGATTTCCAGAATGAGGTCCTGCGTCACCAGATCGATCGGGTCACACATCTCGATGAGCTTTTTGTATTGTTCGATTGCTTCATCCTCAGCGCGGATCACGCCGCGAATCACCGCGATCACGTCGGTGCTGTCCTTGGGCGGCCGCAAAAAACGCTGGGTGCGCTCCAAATCGAGCGAGCCAGGCAGGCGGCCTTCGAGCACCTTGATCCGATTGCCCAGCTTCCGCGCGTGCTGAAGCTCTTCTTCGATATCGCTCAGCAGCGCTTTTTTGATTTCCTCCGCCCGCACGCCGTCGAGATCGATAGCGTTAGCCAGATAATTTTCCACCGTCTCCAATTCCATCGCGTATGATTTTCTCAGGTCGTTGATGATGTCCTGATTGGTAGCCATGGTTGCTTTGTCCTCCTCAAAGAGAATCGTTGGAGGCGCGGTCAGCGGTTCTTTTTGGGCGACAGCAGGCTGCTTTACAGTGGCGCAGACAGTGAATTGTCCGGGCGTCACTCCAAGTCTTGCGCTCGGCAATTATTTGATGTTTGATCACACGACGCGCTGCTGCGCATGCGAGATAACCTATGGTGACTATTGCGACGTTCAATGAGCCGGATAAAGCGCGGCAGCTGAAACGACGTTTCAACGATGCCGGGCTCAAGGCCGATGTTCACAACGAAGCGCCGTTGCAGGAGTTCGGCTTTATGTCGCGTCCGCAGGCAAACGCCAAAGTGATGGTGGAAGACAATGATTTCGAGAAAGCACAAAGCCTGATGATCGAATGGGAAGCGACTGATCCGGATATCTCCGCTGCGTTGGTTCGCTGCCCGCAATGCGGCTCTTCAAATATCGAGTATCCGCAGATGACCCGGAAATTCATGACGCCGGCACTCGTGGCGGTGCTTTGCGCCGTGAAAATTATTCCCAAGGAGTTTTACTGCCAGGATTGCCACTTTACCTGGAACAACCAGGAGCAACGAACCATTGGGCGGCTGTGGCATCGGTTCTTTCCCGGAAGCGAGGCTGAGCAAGGGTGAGGTTCTCCCAGGATCGCGCTTGCTGAGTCGGCAAGCGGATACTTCTTGCCGCGATCATTTTCATTCTGAGCCAAGCGAAGAATCTCAGATGATTTGTTTTCAGAGCGCTCCTACCAACATTGCAAAGGCAACGTTTCCATGGTGAGCGAGGCGAGACATCTCAGATCGTGAGGATGAAATCATGAAGTGGCTTCTCGTTTTACTGCTCGCACTGGTCATCTTCGGCGGAGCCGCCTGGTTCGGTTACAACACCTTCGTCAAAGAAGAAATCGAAGTAAAAAAGGAACAGCGCGGCGAGGTCACTCCGCCGCCGGTGGTCGATGTCAGCCTGCCGGAATTTCAGGCTGCAGCCCAGCTGCGACAGGAAGGGAAACTGGCCGAAGCGCGCGAGGCGCTTATCGCGTTTATCCAAAAATATCCTTCCGGAAAGCATCTCGACGAGGCGCGGGATTTACTCGGCGAAGTGAACATTGAAATTTTGCTGTCGCGTTATCCCTCTCCGGAAAAGACTGAATACGTTGTGAGGCCTGGAGATGTGCTGGCGAAGATTGCGCGGAAGCTCAAGACCACGCCGGAGATGATCATGCGGATGAATAATATGAGCGGCACCATGCTGCACATCGGCGAACACCTGCTCATTTCGCACCCGGATTTCTCGATGACGATTCAGCGAAACGCGAACCTGGTTGTGCTGCTGAATCACGGTGTGTTTTTCAAGCAATATCACATTCGTGAAGCAAAGCTGCCGCCCAAACAGCCGCCCAAAATCACGACGAAAGTTGCGGAGACGATGGCTTGGAAGGACGGCAAACGCATCGGCATCGGCAGCAAAGATTACCTGGCCAGCACCAAGTGGGTTCGCCTGGCTGGCGCATCAGGTTATTTGTATTCCGTGCCCGATTCAGCGCATCCCAATCTCGACCAACCGCCTCCTGCTGTGGGTCTCGGGCTGGCTGCCACTGATCTCGAAGAGCTAAGCAGCCTTGTAAACAGCAGGACGCCTGTCACGATTATCGACTGAAGTCAGAGTTGAAAGGCGAAAAAAGTTATAATGTTAAAACGAGATGAATGACACGGACCGCGAGTTTCTGAACGTTGTAACTTTTTTAACATTGTAATTTTACTTCACCATGGACTGGCAGCCGCTGGATTTTGAAAAGCCGATCTTCGAATTGGAACGGCGATTGCAGGATTTGAAGGATCACTCCGACAAGCACGATGTCGATCTTGAGTCGGCGATCAAAGAACTGGAGACAAAGCTTCGCGAAACGCGCCGCAAGATTTATGGCAATCTGACGGCCTGGCAGCGTGTCCAAATCGCGCGGCATACGCAACGGCCATTCGCTCTGGATTACATCGAACGCTGTTTTACAAATTGGGTCGAGCTCCATGGCGACCGCCGGTTTGCCGATGACAGAGCGATGCCGTGCGGTCTGGCCATGCTGGGCGGCCAACGCTGCCTGGTCATCACTCACCAGAAAGGGCGCAACACCAAAGAGAATGTGATGCGCAATTTTGGCTGCGCGCACCCGGAGGGCTACCGCAAGGCGCTGCGATTGATGCGGCTGGGCGAAAAATTTCGCATGCCGGTCATCTCATTGATCGATACGCCGGGCGCTTTTCCCGGTATCGGCTCGGAGGAACGTCACATTTCAGAATCGATTGCGGTGAATCTTCGCGAGATGATGAGGCTGCGCGTCCCCGTCGTCGCCGCGGTCATCGGCGAAGGTGGATCGGGCGGCGCGCTGGGAATTGGCGTTGCAGACCATGTGTTGATTCTCGAGAACGCCTACTACTCGGTGATCAGCCCCGAAGCGTGTTCCGCGATTTTGTGGCGGGACCGGCGGCATGCGGCTGAAGCGGCCGAAGCGCTCAAGCTGACTGCGCAGGATTTGTTGAAACTGGAAATCGTGGACGAAATCATCCCCGAGCCGGAGGGCGGCGCGCACCGGGACTATGAGTCCGTTGCGGAGAACGTTGGCAGCGTGCTGCGCCGGGTTCTCCGGCAGCTTTCTCAGGTTCCAATTGCCGAACTGCTAGAAAAGCGGTATCAAAAATTTCGCCGGCTTGGTGTCTTCACGGAAAGCAAAGGCGCGGGCGCCTCGGCTGGTTCTTGATGTGATGTTTGGCATGTGGGGTAAACTTGGGGGTGTCTGTTGGCTCAGTGTAGCCGCTTTTGTCACGTTGGCGCGCGCTAACGCTGCGGCGTCGGAGTTCCGTTTCGATGGCGACACTTTCGCCTTCGCTAATCAAACTGTGTTTGAATATCACGAAGGGCACGCTTCTCTACGGAGAGGGCCGACGAGGCGCGACGCATATAAGCGACACTGTTTCGTGATGTGCCGCACCGTCATGCAATTTAAGAAGTTCGCGCGTTTCGACCCGCGCGGCGCGCCCCTGGACGATGCGTCTTTAGCCGCGCGCATTCATGCTGTGACGCATGGGGCAGCTTGGGCCGAGCCATTGCCAGAAGATCAACGAATTGTTTTTCCCGGATACAAGGACTTGCAGGAAATGAGCAAGGCGCGTCGGGAACTTGTGCAACTAAACATCGGCCACGGCTGGCCAAGCTACTTCCGAATCAGCAATGCCCGCATGCTTTTTCAGCAAAGCGCCGGGTATGAGGAGGAGACCCACGCGCATTTGGATGCAGCTTTGGCGCGCGGGCAGTTGTTCGCTTGCTTTCTTACGACTTATCCCCGTCTCAGCATCAATCACTCGGTCTTGGTCTATAAGCGAAAGTCGTTTTCTCCGAATCCTGGAGTCGAACGCTATTTGGTTTACGATCCTAATCATCCTGAGTCGCCGCGCGAGCTGGTTTGGTCTCCGCAAACGCGCTCTTTTTCGTATCAAAAGGATTGGGATTTCATCGGCGGCTTTGTTCGCGTTTACCAAGTTTACGGCAAATGGCTCCAGTGAGAACGATTCTCTTTAGAGGGAGCATCAAATGCCAGATCAACCGTCACCGCCCAAACCAACTCCGCCAGCGCCTACGCCGCCTCCGGAACCGTTGCCGCCGAATCCGCCGGTGCCGCCGATAGGAAGGTAAAAACTTTATTTCCCCGGCGGAAACAAAAATCGCAACGCAGGTTCGACGCGCGCTGCCCAGGCCGCTTCGCTGTGGCCGGCGCCTTTAACTTCGAGATAACCAAGATCGATACCGAGGTGCCATCCTCTATCGATTAAGTAATCGCGCAAGTCGCGCGCCAGCTTCCAGCCGGGCTCGTCCGTGCCAGTGTCGAGCCAGATTTTCAGCGGCGGTTTTTCACCGAGGATGCCCACCAGCCGGAAAATCGAGTAATCGTCCCACCAAATCGATGGCGACATCACAATTAAGCGCGTGAATACTTCTGAATAAAAAATTCCTATCGCCAGTGTGGCCAAAGCGCCGAGCGATGATCCACCGAGCCCGGTAAATTCCGCGTCCGGATTGGTTCGATACTTTTTGTCGATGAACGGCTTCAATTCTCGGATCAAAAATTGCCCGTAAATGTGGGCCAGGCCACGGCTGCGCTTTCTGGGGTGGTCTTTCGGTTCGATCACACCGGGAGTCGGCGCGTATTCATGGATTCGTTCTTCGCCGATGTTTGCCACCGCCACGATGATCAGCGGCTCGATCAGTTTGCGATGAATCAGGCGTTGGGCAGTTTCGTCCACGCCCCACTCCACGCCCGAAAACGAAGTTGCTGCATCGAAGACATTTTGGCCATCGTGCAAATAGAGCACCGGATAACGTCGGCGAGAAAAACGTCGATAGCCGCGCGGCAGATAAACCAAAATGTCGCGCCGATTCCCGAGAATTTTCGAGAGAAACGCGCGGTGCCGTTTGATGTTTCCAGTCAGCGTATGTTTGCGCATCAAATCGAAATGCTTCGTTGAACATGCCGATCTTGTCCAGACGCGCCCACGTGACGTGCATAATCAGGCCGAAGAAAAGCGGTGCGACGACGCCCCGCACTCCCAAAGCACTTCGTGCGAAATTCCGAAATGCGCTATTCTGTGTCGCGAAGCTTTTGGAGTGCGCACGCGTCCTCGCGTCGCTTTCCCAACACCGTGAAAATAAACCAAAAAATACAGCAAGAGATTTCTCGACTTCGCCTTCGGCTTCGCTCGAAATGACAAAGGCAACATGAACAAGCGCTATATCAAATGGTACACACCATATTTAAGCCACGACTTTAAAATGCTCGTTTTCGGCGAAAAACGTGGGCTGCCACTGATTCTTTTCCCGACTTCGGGTGCGCGTTATTACGAAAACAAGGATTTTGGACTGGTCGGTTCCGTGGCGTGGTACGTCGACAACGGCAAAATCACAGTTTACTGCCCGGACGCGATCGATCTGGAAAGTTTTTATAACAAATCAATTCATCCTGCTGATAGAATGCGGACCCACAACGCGTACGAAAACGTGATCGTGCGCGACGTGTTCGATCTTGCCCGGCGCGAGTGTGGTTGTCATCGCGTGGCAGTCTGTGGCGCCAGCCTCGGCGCGTACCACACCGCAAATATTGCATTTCCCACCCCGATGCCGTCAGTCATCTCATCAGCTTGAGCGGTTCATTCGACATCAGCTCGTTTTTCGACGGCTATCACGATGACAATATTTACTTCAACAGCCCGTTCGAATACCTGCCAAACACGACCGACCCGTTGAAATACAATCGTATGGCTATCATCCTCGGCACCGGCAAATGGGACAACACCCGCCACGAATCCTATCGCTTGTCCGAAATTTTGAATTCAAAGGGCATCAAGCATTGGCTCGACGATGGAAAATGGCGCGGACATGATTGGAATTACTGGCGCGACATGCTGCCATATTATTTGTCGAAACTGTGAGGCGCCCGTGTTGTCGCATTTTATCAACCTCGAGCTTTTCAACTTGTCATTCCGAGCGGAGTTTCGCAGAGCGAAACACAGTCGAGCAATCTCTAACGGTTTCTAAATTGGAATCGCGTGTTAAAGGTTTGATTCCAAGCTCGCTCGACTGGGCCGCGGGCGTGTTGCAGAAAAGACAACAGTAAGAGATTTGTCGACTTCGCCTCCGGCTTCGCTCGAAATGACAGAAATGCAATGAAACTGGTGATTGCTGCGACCGGCGCCAGCGGCGCGATTTATCTGCAAAGATTGCTTGAGCAGATTGATTGTGCCGCGCATGAGGTTCATCTGGTCATGAGCGCGCCCGCAAATGCCGTTGCAAAGCAGGAGCTCGATAACTTAAAAATTCCATCCAACGTCTCGCAGCATTCTGAAAATGACATGAACGTGCCGTTCGTCAGTGGGTCGGCGCGTTTCGACGCGATGGTGGTTGTCCCCTGCTCGATGGCCACGCTGGGGCGGATCGCCTCCGGTTCGAGCGACAGCGCGCTGCTCCGCGCAGCCGACGTTTTTTTGAAGGAACGGCGGAAGTTAATCCTCGTCCCACGCGAGACACCGTGGAACTTGATTCACGCGCGCAATGTGGTCACGCTGCTCGAGGCCGGAGCGATTGTTTTGCCAGCGATTCCCTCCTTTTACAGCCGTCCCAATTCCGCAACTGCATTGGTGGACACAGTCGTGTGGCGCATCCTTGATCAAATTGGGCTTCCAAGTCCCGGTGCATATCGCTGGGGACAGGAGAGCGCCGCGGTGAAACGACCCCGAAAGAAAAATTGAAGATCGAAGGCAGGCTTGCGCGATGGTTGGTCGCGTTCGGATTTCGATTGCTGCAGCTATGGGCGCGCACGCTGCGTTATGAAATTGACGACCGCGCGGGCATTGTCGGCAAACCAATCACGGAAAATTATGTCGGTGCGCTGTGGCACAATCGATTGTTGATCTTTCCATTGGTCTTGCGGCGTTTTTTTCCACAACGCCATGGCGCCGCGCTGATCAGCGCCAGCCGCGACGGCGATTTGCTTGCCGACGCCGTTCAACGTTTCGGCTACGATGTGATTCGCGGCTCCAGTTCGCGCATGGGAGCGACCGCAATTCTTCAGCTCACGCAGGTGCTGGCGTCTGGCCGCGATGTGGTGATTACACCGGACGGGCCGCGTGGCCCGGCCTATGAACTTGGTCCCGGAATTATCTTTCTCGCGCAAAAATCAGGCGCACCCGTATTGCCGATTAACCTGGAGTATTCGCGCTGCTGGCGTCTGGGAAGCTGGGACCGGTTCATCCTGCCGCGACCATTTGCGAAAGTGCGCGTGCTGATCAGCGAGCCGCACTACTTGAAGCCAACCGGCACACCCGAGGAATTCGAAGCCGAACGCCGGGCGTTGCAGCACGCCATGATGGCGTTGGTGGAAATGCGCTAGGACACGAATTTCACGAATTTAAACGAACTAAACCAGACTGATTGGCTCTACTATTCGTGACAATTCATGCAATTCGTGTCTCAATTGCCTGCATCACCATGGCGAAATTGATCGATGGACGCGCAATCGCGGACAAAGTGTATGTCGATCTTCGTAGTGAAATCGCCGAGCTGAAATTGAAAGGCGTTACCCCGGGGCTTGCTGTCATTCTCGTCGGAGATAATCCAGCTTCACGCGCCTATGTGCGCTCGAAAGATAAGATGTGCCGCGAGCTTGGCCTGCACTCGGTGAAGCTGGAGCTGCCAACATCGACGACGCAGGCTGAGTTGCTCAGTCGTGTCGAAGAATTTAATCACGACTCGAATATTCATGGCATTCTGGTTCAGTCGCCGCCACCTGAGCACATCGACGAAGCAGCAATCGTGCGCGCACTCGATCCGAACAAGGACGTAGACGGATTTCACCCGGAAAACGTCGCCAAGCTCGTGCTCGATGATCCGAGCGGCTTTGTGCCGTGCACGCCGCTGGCCGTGCAGCGTTTGCTCCTTGAAAGCAACATTGAGATCAGCGGCGCTCACGTTGTTGTTCTTGGCCGCAGCATGATCGTGGGAAAACCGCTGGCGTTGCTTCTCATGCAGAAAAACAAAAACGGGAACGCCACTGTCACCGTCGTGCATTCGCGCAGCCGCGACCTCGCGCAGATTGCGCGCTCGGCCGACATTATTATTGCCGCGATTGGTCGCGCGGAATTTCTGCAAGCCGATGATGTACGCGAAGGCGCTGTGGTCATTGACGTGGGAATTAATCGCGTGGAAGACGCGGCCAGCGAGCGCGGGTATCGCCTGGTGGGCGATGTGGCATTTAACGAAGTCGCGAAAAAGGCAGGCGCAATTACGCCCGTGCCCGGCGGCGTCGGGCCGATGACCATTGCAATGCTGATGGCGAACACGGTGAAAGCAGCCAGGCAATCTCTATTAGATTGTAATGACGAAGCTCGAATGACGAATGTCGAAATAATGACAAAACGCAAATGACGGAATCACTATTTTGGTTTTCGTCATTCGACATTCGTCATTTGTCATTTGCTGGCACGGCGATCTTTGCTGTAAGCAATCGCATGACCATCGGACTTAACGGCGAAAGCCGAACGAGAAGTGATGCGACGCCGGGCGATAAAACCGCCGTGCGCGCCAGCCGGTTGATCCAAAGTCTTCCGCGATACATTTCGGCGTAAGCGTGAGTGAATTCGTTTAGCGCTGATTTCCGATCATCGCCGTGAATAATTTTGACGATCGCATTTGCGCCCAGCTCGCCCGAGCGCAGGGCATAATAGATTCCTTCGCCTGTGAACGGTTCGACCACGCGGGCCGCGTCGCCGATGAAAAGAAGATTTTCGTGTGCGCAAGGAACGGGCAAGCGTGTCAGCGGCGTAATGGTGCGCCACGGCTGATCGGCAGGAACTTCGAAATGGCGTTCTGCCCATTGGCGCAACCGTGAAATAGTTGGTGGCGCGCCCACGAGGCAAAGATTCAACTCGGTCTCGTTCACCGGAGCCTGACCGGAGTATCCTTCTGGAAGCAATTGCAGAACGATTCGGCGCCCAAAGTTTCGCGGCAACGGGATGTGCGCTTGCAGCGCGACGCGTTCCCGCGCTGGGCGCGGCAGTAAATTGCACAAGCGCGCGACGGTAGAATTGCGTCCATCTGCGCCGATCAATGTCCGCGCGAAAAAACTCTCGCCGGAAGCAGTTTCAATTTTCCAATTCTCGTCGTGAGCCAACGCGGTGACAGTGGTTTCCTCGCGAACGTGCGCGCCTAGTTCGCGCGCGTGCTTTAGCAGAAGAGCATCGAACAAGCTACGCTTCACCGACAACTCGCAATCGTCCCCCGATGGAAGATCGACAATCACTTTGCGTCCGTCGATCCCGAGGAACTCGACGGCGGCCAGTTTGGAATGCGGCAGATCCCGCACTCGCTGCGCGACACCAAGCCGTTCCAACACAGGCCAGCACGATGGGTTTAAGCAATCGCCGCAGACTTTTTCGCGGGGAAACTTTTCCCGCTCGAGCACGAGCGTCCGCAGACAGGCCAGCGCGCAAAATGCGGCGCAGCTCGACCCAGCCGGACCGCCGCCCACGATGGCAACGTCTAATGTCTGCATTGGATGCTAATTCTCGCGTGTCATGTCGAGCGCAGTCGAGACATCTCTGATCCTCCAGATTAATCCAGAGATTCCTCGACTTCGCTGGGACAGACAGGATGACGACTCCAAGCGCGAATCGCTGCTGGCGCGCGATCTAATCACAGAGCACAATAAGTCGATGGGCTGGTCTATCCCAATCTTCCGCATCGCCGGTATCCAACTGCGGATTCACATCACCTTCCTGCTACTGATTGCGTGGGTAGCATTTGCTTATTATGCCCAAGGCGGATCGCCTGCAGCAGTCGGCGGGGTTTTGTTTATCCTGTTGCTGTTCGCATGTGTCGTGTTGCACGAATTTGGACACGCTTTGGCGGGGAAGGCATTCGGGATCAATACGCCTGACATCACTCTGTTGCCCATCGGCGGTGTGGCGCGTTTGGAACGAATCCCGGACGAGCCGGTGCAGGAACTTGTGATTGCGGCAGCAGGTCCGGCCGTGACGGCGATCATTGTGCTCGGCGCGTGGGCTGGGGGCGGCTCATGGGCTTATCCGCCAACGATGAAGAGCGGTACTCCCGACATGCTATTCACGATGAATCTCGTTTTGCTTCTTTTCAATTTGCTGCCCGCATTTCCGATGGATGGCGGCCGGGTGTTGCGCGCGCTGCTGGCCACGCGGATGAGCTATGCGCGCGCGACGCAGGTGGCCGCGACTGTCGGGCAAGGTTTTGCGTTCGTGTTCGGTTTTGTCGGGCTGCTTTTTAATCCGTTCCTGATTTTCATTGCGCTTTTCGTCTATATCGGTGCGTCGCAGGAAGCAGCCCTCGCGCAGATGAAAGACGTGTCGCGCCGCTTTCCGGTTTCCAGCGCGATGGTGCGCGAGTTCCGCACGCTTTCTGAAGACACCACGTTGCAGGAAGCCGTGGACGCGTTGCTTGCAACGTCGCAGCACGATTTTCCAGTTGTGAATGAGGTGGGCAACGTGGTCGGCGTGCTGACCCGCCACGATCTCATCGGCGCGCTGCGAAAGAACGATCCGTCGCTGCGCGTAGGCGACGTGATGCGCCGCGACATCCCGACCGTGACCACGGGGACGCGTTTCGAAGACGCGTTTCGCATCATGCAGGAGTGCAACTGTCCGGCCGTGCCGGTGCTCGACAGTATGAAGCGCCTGGTGGGTCTGCTGACACCAGAGAACGTCACCGAACTAATGATGGTGCAATCCGCGATGCCGCAGCGGCGCGTTTTGTAAGCCGGCAATCAGAGAGTAACTCAGGCTTCCAGCCTGATAGGTCGCTGCGGGCTTCAAGCCTGCAGACACCGCACCAGGCAAGGATGCCTGTTCGACGAGACAGCAGGATGCCTGTGTTACGTCGCTAGGAGCTGATACGCATCGGCATCAGGACGTAAAGGAACGGCGTCTGAATTTTTAAAACGCCGGGGCTCATCTCGTCGATGAGATCGAGAAAGACTTCGTCCTCCGTCAGTGCGCGCAGCGGTGCCATGAGAAATTCCGGATTGAAAGCGATGGAGAACTCGCGTCCCTTGTAGGGGACAGCGAGCGATTCTTTCGCTTCGCCTACCTCCGGCGTATTCGCGGTGATGTCGAGATTGTTTTTGGTGAAGTTCAGCTTGACCGAGTGGGATTTATCGCTGGCCAAAAGCGAAACGCGCCGGAGCGAGTTTAAAAACATTTCGCGCTCGAGTTTTACTCGCTCCTTTGCTTCGCCCGGAATGACCTGCCGATAATTTGGGTAATTGCCCTCGATTAATTTTGAGACCAACAGCGTCTTGTTGAGATCGAAGGCGATCTGTCCGTCGCCCATGCTCACCTTGACTTCACCGTCATCCGTAAGCAGGCGTTGCAATTCCGTCACCGCTTTGGTCGGAATGATCAGGTCCGCTTCGTGACTGCGCGGGAACTCCAGTTCGATCTCGGCCATGGCGAGCCGCCGGCCATCCGTCGCCACCAGCGTCACCTTGTTGTCCTTCAAACTGAACAACACGCCGTTGAGCACGTAACGGGTCTCGTCGGTGGAAATCGCATAAGAAGTTTTGCGCAGCCCGTCGCGCAAATCTTTCTGCCGCATGGTAACGACTTTCGCGTCTTCAAATTTCGGCAACGGCGGAAATTCGTCCTCGGGCATCCCCAGAATTTTGAAGAAACTTTGGCCGCTCCGGATGGAAGCGGCATTTTTTCCATCTACATCGACTTGAATTTCGCTCGAAGGGAGTTCGCGGACGATGTTGAAAAGGCGGCGCGCGGGGAGAGTGGTCGCTCCTGTTTTGTCCACGTGCGCTTCGCAACTGCCGCGCACACCGACGTCAAGATCAGTAGTCGTGAGATGGATTTCATCCTCGCCAGCTTGAAGCAAAACGTTGGAAAGAATCGGAAGAGTGGTACGAGTGCTGACCACGTTTTGGACTTGTTGCAGACCTTCGAGCAATTTTTCTTTCGTAACGCTAAATTTCATGATGATCGGGAAGCGCTTTAAGATGTAAGGCCTTCAATTTTATTCGGCAACCGTAATCTCATCTGGGCTTTAACGTGGTAGGGTCGGCGCGCTGCGCCGACCTGACGCCGCAGCGCGGCGTCCCTACCTTTGGAGCGAACTGTCGATATACGAGATCGTCTGGCGAATATTGTCCTGCTCTGCCATCCGTTTCTTTACTAGTTTGCAGGCGTGCAACACTGTGCCGTGATCGCGTCCTCCGAAAGCGTCTCCGATTTCATTCAAAGACGCCTTGGTCAGCTCGCGCGCCAGATACATCGCCACCTGCCGCGGAAAGGCGATGCTGGCGGGACGCCGTTTGCTGGTCATATCGGCCACGCGCACATCGAAATGTTCGGCCACGCGCCGCTGAATTCGATGGTCACAGAATGCCGCCCCTCTTCCTGCAAAATATCTTTCAACAAATGCTCCACCACTTCCTGCGTCAATTCCTTTCCGCTGAGTGACGCAAAGGAGGCCACTCGCATGAGCGCGCCCTCCAGACGGCGCACGTTTGTGCGGATGCGGTTGGCGAGAAATTGAAAAATTTCCTCGCGCAATTTGATCTGCATCGTGTCCGCTTTCTTTCGCAGGATCGCCAGGCGCGTCTCGATGTCGGGCGGCTGAAGTTCCGCGGTCAGTCCCCATTCAAAGCGCGAAACCAGGCGGTGTTCCAGATTTGCGATTTCCGATGCGGGACGGTCGCTGGAGAGGACGATCTGTTTATGACCGTCGAAGAGCGTGTTGAACGTGTGAAAGAATTCCTCCTGGGAGCGTTCCTTGCCTCCGAGAAACTGGATGTCATCAATCAAAAGAAGATCGGCCTGGCGATAGCGTTTCCGGAACTTCACCAGATTACTGTGCTGGATCGCATCGATGAACTCGTTGATGAAAAGTTCACTGGAAACATAGATCACCTTCACGTTTTTCTTCTTTCCCCAGACGTATTGACCGATGGCTTGCATCAGATGCGTCTTGCCAAGACCGACGCCGCCGTAAATGAATAGTGGGTTATACGTGCGCGCCGGCGACTGCGCGACGGCAAGACAGGCAGCGTGTGCAATCTCGTTGTTCGGGCCGACCACGAATGATTCGAATGTGTTGCGCGGGTTGAGACCCGGCACGCTGGCGCCTGGTTTGGCGTCGCTCTGCACTTCGGGCAGAACTTCTTTCAGCGGCGCGGCATCTTCCAGAAATATTTGCGCATCAGCTCCTGCTGGCGGACGAAACTTTACGGAACGCGGGCTGCCAAAGGTGGTGATGATCGCAGTCTGGAGTGCCGGCATGTAATTACTCTCGATCCAAAACTGATAGATGTTGTTTGGAACGGCAAACGTGAGCGATTTATCCTTGGCCTCAACCAACTCAACGGCAGAAAACCAGCGTTTAAAACTATCCGCGCTGATCTGCGGCTTGAGCGCGGCCGTCAGCCGCTGCCACAACTGCGCACATTTCTTATCCATAGCAGACTTGTTAACAGTGTTACACAAATGCCACATTCGCCGGCGCCGAGAGAAATCGCAGGCAAAGCGCGGCGAAACATCGAGCTGCTCCGCTGCGTGATTCCCCGGTGAAAAGCGGAAGAAAATTGTCGAAATCGCGTAAATACGAGGGAAAACGGACACGCACGCGCTCGAGACTCGCTCTGGTTGCCGTCTGTCGTGCCTGCGCAGGGAAACGTTCCGTTGGCGACCTTTTGGGGTTGTTCATTCTCGTTGCTGAAAGTTTCTCAGAAATGTTCACAACTTATTCACATGCGCTTTGTGGCTGCCTTCGCCAGCGGGCTTGAGACTAGAAATCCGTTTCGAAATCGACAAGAAAAAAATGAATTTTATTTTTAATCGGGGAGAAAAAATTTTCTTGACTAGAAAAAGGAAACGCGCGTGCCGGATGCAAACGAAAAAATCCTACTGCAGGAGCCTTCACCTGAGATGGCGACGACCGAATAGCAGTTGCCGCGACGAACTAATTTGCCGAATTGCATGCTATGCGGCAGTCCTGAGTTGACCTGATCGGCCTGTATGCGCAACTTGTCCGCCTCTGGGACTAAGGGGAAACGCTCGGCGAATTGCAAATGCAGCGAAGGCACATCGACATGACCAGCCGCCAGGCGAACTGTGTCGCCCATTCTAACCTGTTGACGATCCGTCGAATTCTTTCGTGCGGCCTGATCGCGTCTTTTCTCTCTGCGCCGTGCGCGTTTGGCGTTGATGAGCTGGTGCCGCCGTTCGGGTTTCGTTGGAATGACTCAATGCGGCGTGTGGAAGACGTGCTCCACGGCGCGAAAGCCAAAATTACCTCGCGCGAAAAAAAGGAGAACAAGGAAGTTTGGACTGTAGAAGGGCTGGTTCATCCTGGACTCAAGCGCAGCATGTTTACTTTCAAACAACGGTCGCTTGTCGCGGTGGAGCTGCAATACGAATACCCGGATTGGTCGATCGAACGTTACAACCAGCGGATGGGAGAAATCCGCAAATACTTCGATGAGA
This sequence comes from Verrucomicrobiota bacterium, assembly GCA_003219335.1. GTDB lineage: Bacteria > Verrucomicrobiota > Verrucomicrobiia > Chthoniobacterales > UBA10450 > Udaeobacter. Next base: position 15,038 of record QHOF01000032.1, read on the forward strand.
AGTACGGCACCGGAAAACTGGTCTCGCGCTCTCGCGATCACGATACCGACGTCATTCAGACGCTCGTCGGCTATCAATGGATGGTCGGCACGACGATGCTCGAGCTTTTTTACTTCTCAGCGCAACACGACAATCTCGTTTACCGCACCATCTCTGTGGACTACAAAGCGCTGTAGCCGGTTCGCGCATTCGAAGAAATTATTTCGACAACCCATTGCTGTAGGGTGCGCTGTCCTCAGCGCATCAAATCTCAGCTCGCCGCTGCGATTCCCGCTGAGGACAGCGGATTCTACAGCGCTTGCTGGGGAGACTTTCCGATTCCTCGTTCCGCGCCGTATTACGGAAAAGATCGACATAAACGCGCCGGGCGCGTTTCCTTGAGCAATGGCACAGCGACAACGACATCGCGAAATTCCGTCGGAAAACCGCGCGGCGGAACACTTGGCCAATGAGCGCACCTTTCTCGCGTGGATGCGCACGACGATTGCGTTGATCAGTCTCGGCTTCGTGCTCGCGCGCATTGGTCCGTGGTTAACCGAGAGCGGAACGCACGCGCCGCACCTGATCACCAGAGCCTGGCCGGTCGGCATGGGTCTCGTCATTTTTGGGGCGCTGCTTACTCTGCTGGCCGCATGGCGCTACGATGCGGTGAACCGGGAGATCGAAGCCGGATTTGACAACCAATTATCTCGGACTTTCTCTGCGCTCTCCTCTGGTGCCATCGGCTTCACCGCTCTCGGAGAAGATGGACAATGTCCGTCAGATGGAGCAGGCCGGGGCTGCTGCTGTGGTTCTTCATTCGCTGTTCGAAGAGCAACTCCAAGCCGGGGCGCCGGAATTCCGCGTCGATCCGAAGACGTACCTGGAGCACATGTCGAAAGCAAAGCGCACCGGCGGTATTCCAATTATCGCCAGCCTGAATTGCACCACGCTTGGAGGCTGGCTTAGCTACGCGCGACGAATCACCGAAGCAGGCGCCGATGCGTTGGAATTGAACATCTACAAAATACCCACGCATGATTGACGCGAGAGCGATTGAGAAAATGAAACCCGGCGTCATGCTCATCAACACCAGTCGTGGAGGGCTGCTGGACACTGTCGCCGTAATCAGAGCACTGAAGAGCGGGAAGATTGGCTATCTCGGACTCGACGTTTACGAAGAAGAAGAGCAAATCTTTTTCGAAGACCGCTCCGGCCTGATCATTCCCGACGACGTGTTCGCGCGGCTGCTGACGTTTCCGAATGTCATCATCACCGGCCATCAGGCGTTCTTCACGCGCGAAGCATTGGAGAACATCGCTGTCACGACCATCGGCAACATCACCAAATTCGAAAATGGTCAGCCAGTGGAAAGGCTTGGCGGCTAGCGTGTTTAATTTCGATGTGACCGAAGCAGGCGCAGGCCGTTGAGGATGACCACGCAAGTCCACTGGCTTGGCGCAGCTATTGGCTAGGTGACCTGCCCGGCCAAATACATGCGCGAGGCCTCTTCCATTAATTTTCGACGTAGCGTTCGCCTAGGGGCTTGGTTGCCTTGGCACCGAGCTGCGTTACCGGCTGGCACGGTGGCGGTTGGTTTCGCCTGTGGTCTGAGGAACGAGAGAGCATTGTCCGGAACTTGCCTCCGCCATTTCCGTAGAATGAAGTGACAGATGAAACCACCCCCCCAGCTGGAGCGGCAAAGGGTTGCTCTGCCGCGTGAGGAGGATTACAAATCTTCCTGATGCGTCCTGAACTGATTTCGGTCATTTTGCCCGTTTTCAACGAGGCGGACAACCTGAAGGAGCTCTTGCCGGCTCTCTTTCGCAGCCTCGAAGCTCTCGGCCTTTCCTACGAGGTCATTGTGGTGGACGACGGCAGCACCGACCAAACGGGCGAGATTGTCCGGCAACTGGCGCGGCCGCAGCTGCGCCTTATCCAGTTACGTCGTAATGCCGGTCAGACGGCGGCTCTCATGGCCGGGATTCGCTTTTCCAAGGGAGATATCCTCATCTCCATGGATGGCGATTTCCAGAATGATCCGGCCGATATTCCGCAGCTCTTGGCCAAACTGGATGAAGGCTACGATCTCGTCTCGGGCTGGCGGCAAAGGCGCAAGGACGCCGCGCTCCGGCGCAAATTTCCGAGCTCGCTGGCCAACCGGCTCATCTCGGCGGTTTCGGGGATTCATCTGCACGATTATGGATGCACCCTGAAAGCCTATCGGCGGCAGGCGCTGCAAGGCGTTCAACTTTACGGCGAGATGCATCGTTTCATTCCGATTTACGCGTATTGGAACGGGGCGCGCGTGACCGAGATTCCAGTGAGGCATCATGCGCGGCGGCACGGTGTCTCCCACTACAACTTAAAACGAATTCCGAAGGTTTTGTTCGATTTGTTAGTCGTGGTTTTCCTGCATCGCTTTGCGCAACGACCGATGTACATTTTTGGCGGGGTCGGTTTAATCAACTTTGGCATTGGCGTGATCGCCGGCGGCGCGGCTCTGTATTACAAATTTTTTGGGCACAAATCCTTCATCACAACGCCGCTCCCGCTGCTCTTTGTCATGGCTTTTATCACCGGGGTAATGTGTTTTCTCATGGGGCTGCTCGCTGAATTGCTCGTGCGTACTTATTATGAATCGCAGAACAAGGCGACTTACATGATTTCATATGCCGGCGTGGAGCAGGATGGCGACGGTCTTTCGCGCGCATCGGA
>QHOF01000033.1:0-2846 GCA_003219335.1 Verrucomicrobiota bacterium
AATGCAATTGCTGAGGAGATGGACTTCACTGCGCGGGCTCGATGTGCACCAGCACGTCGGCAACACGCGAATCGCTTTGCTGAATTGCCGCCTTCACTCGATGCGCGATCTCGTGCCCTTCCTGCACGGAAATTTTGCCGTCCACTCCGACATGGAGATCGACATAAAAATCTAGTCCCATCTTGCGAGCGCGACATTTTTCGACTGTAACAACACCGGGGACAGAGTTGGCCACGCGGCGAATGGACCTGACGATTTTGCCGCCGGGCGCGGTGTCCATAATTTCGTAAAACGCCGGCCGCGCCAGACGAACGCCGTTCGCGGCAATGAGCACACACGCAACAAGTGCGGCCCAGTCATCGGCGCTTTGCCACTTCTTCCCGCCAATCAGTGCCAGCGAGATTCCGATAAACGCCGCAGCCGAAGTCATTGCATCGAAGCGATGATGCCATGCGTCCGTTTTAACGGCTGTGCTTTCCACCTTTTGTCCGAACCGGATCACATAGCGAAATAAAGTTTCCTTCACGACCACGGTCACGACGAGAACGGCCAAAGTCCAAGGCGCAGGCCCATGATGTGGCAGAAAAATTTCGCGCACGCTTTGAATCGCCAGACCCACTGCGGCGGCAAAAACCCCAACTGCAACGATCACGGCCGCGATTGGCTCGGCTTTGCCGTGGCCATATGGATGCGTCCGGTCCGGCGGCCGCGCCGCGAAAGTGAGTCCTCCCCAAATCACGATTGAGCCGCCGACGTCCAGCGCGGATTCAATTCCATCGGCGATCAGGACGTAGGCATGACCGATGGCGCCGGCCAGGATTTTTATTGCCGCTAACAGGACATTGACGATCAAGCCGAACAGAGCGAACCGCGCGCCAGTTTGCGAGATTGAAGAACTCGGGGGCATGGTGGACACCGCAGTTTGCACATTGTGGTCAGACGCGTCAGCTTGCGATGGCATCGATGAGCAAAAATATAAACGCAGTCGTTTACGAAAAGCACGGAAATCCTCCGGAAGTCCTGCACGTCGAATCGCGGCCCTGCCCGAGGCCAGCCGCAGGCGAGGCCATCGTGAAAATGCACGCCGCGCCGATCAATCCGGCCGACCTCAATCAGATCGAAGGGAAATACCCGGTGCGACCAGAGCTGCCAGCCACGCCCGGGTTCGAAGGCGCTGGAGTAGTTGTCGATCTCGGAGCCGGTGTTAAAGGCCTAACGAGTGGTACGCTGGTCATTTTGCCGCACAACATCGGCACGTGGCGAGATGTGCTTGCAGTGAAGGCCGAAGACCTGGTCGTTGTCCCTGAGGGGATCGAGCCTGCGCATGCAGCCATGTTGAAAATCAATCCGATGACGGCGTGGCGTCTGCTGCATGATTATGTGGATTTGGAACAAGGAGATTGGCTCATTCAAAACGCAGCGAACTCCGCAGCAGGCCGCGCAGTGATTCAAATCGCGCGCGAGCTTGGCTACAGAACAATGAATATCGTTAGGCGATCCGAATTGATTGACGAATTGCGTGCAGAAGGCGGCGATGCAGTGGTAGTCGATCGAGAGAATCTTCGCGACGAAGTCAAAAACGCGACCGGTGGCGCGCCAATTCGCCTGGGTTTGAACGCCGTCGGCGGGGAGAGCGCGTTACGCCTGGCAAACTGTCTCGCTTTCGGCGGAACTCTGGTGAGTTTTGGAGCGATGAGCTTGCAGCCGTTGAAAATCCCGACCGGCCTTCTCATTTTCAAAGACCTGCGTTTCCGCGGCATCTGGATCAACAAATGGTACGACAACGCGACGCCAGCCCAGCGAATGGAAGCGTTTCAGTCATTATTCGAAATGGCAAAGCGCGGGCTGTTGAAAACGAAAGTCGAAAAGGCGTATCCGCTGAGTGAAGCCAAAGCCGCGGTCACGCACGCCGCGCAAGGCAAGCGCAGTGGCAAAATCATTTTCGAATTAGGCGAATGAATTAAGCACCCGCTAACCGCGAAAGGAGCAAAAGCAGGATGGGTTTCACGTCGCCGTTTGCCGTCATTGCTCTGGTTCTGATTCTCGCGCGCACCATCGCTGAACTGTGGCTAAATCGACTAAACCAGCGTCACACCCGCGCTCACCAGAACGAAGTGCCGCCAGCATTTCGCGAAATGATTGACGACGCGACGTATCGCCGTTCGATCGAGTACACGCTGGCCAGGAGCCGCTTTGGAGACCTCGCCAGCGTGTTCGATACGGTGGTGCTGATCGCGGTGCTTTTCAGCGGCGTGTTGCCGTGGTGGTTTGGAAGATTCAGCGCGAGCTTCGGCACTTCGATCTGGGCGATGGCTGGTTTCCTCTTCGTTACCGGCATCGCGTTGAGCATCCTCGCGCTGCCGTTCGCGTGGTATGCGCAGTTCAAACTCGAAGAGCGATTCGGGTTCAACACCTCGACCACGAAGACGTGGGTGCTCGATCGTGTGAAAGGACTGCTGCTCGCGTTGCTGCTCGGCTACCCGTTGCTTGCGCTGGTGCTGAAAATAATCGACTGGACTGGCGCAAGCTGGTGGGTTTGGGTGGCGGCAATTGTCATCGCGTTTCAACTCCTCCTGATGCTCATCGCCCCGGCGATCATCATGCCGCTCTTCAACAAGTTCACACCGCTGCCGGAGGGCGGGTTGCGCGAGCGCCTCTTTGCACTGGCGCAGCGCACCGATTTTCCAACGCGCAGCATCGAGGTGATGGATGGCAGCAAACGCTCGCGCCACTCCAACGCCTTCTTCACCGGACTCGGACGTTTTCGAAAAATTGTCCTGTTCGACACACTTATCGCGCAGCTCACCGAGCCGGAACTGGAATCCGTGCTTGCGCATGAAATTGGC
>QHOF01000033.1:2878-14791 GCA_003219335.1 Verrucomicrobiota bacterium
GCCACGTACTGAAGTTGCTCGGGGTTTCCATTGCTGGCGTCTTCGTGGCGTTCGCCGCCATTGCGTGGCTGGCGCGCCAGCAATGGTTTTATCGCGCGTTTGGTTTCGAGCATCACGGAGGCTTTGCTGCCGCCAACGTTGTCCCTGCGATGCTGCTGTTTGGGTTGCTTGCCGGAACGATCAGCTTCTGGCTTTCGCCGCTCGTTCATATCTGGTCGCGCCGTTTCGAGTACGAGGCGGACGCATTTGCTCGTGCGACAATGGGCGAGGCGCAGTCACTCATTCACGCGTTGCGTAAACTGAGCGAGAAAAATCTGAGCAACCTCACGCCCCACCCGTTCTACAGCGGTTTTTATTACTCGCATCCGACCCTGCTCGAACGCGAACGCGCCGTGCAAGTGGCAGCTTAGCGCAAATGCGAAACAAGATCGGCGCTTGACACAAGCGCCGCTACAACGTGCGCTGTTCTGACATGTCGAGAGTGGTCGTTGTCGGCGCGGGAATCAATGGCGTTACTGCTGCGATCGATTTAAGAGGACGCGGCCATCACGTTGTTCTCGTCGATCCCGGTCCGTTGCCGCATCCGCTTGCAGCATCGACTGACATCAGCAAAGCAGTGCGCGCGGCTTACGGCGCAGACGAGGAATACACCGAATTAGCTGAGTGCGCGATCAAGCTCTGGCGCAAGTGGAACAAAGAATTCGGCCTCCAGTTCTATCACGAAGTCGGCGTGATGTTCGTTTGCCAGCGCGAAATGAAGCCGGGCGATTTTGAATACGAAAGCTTCAAGATGCTGAAGAAGCGCGGACACAAGATCGAGCGCATAAACTCGGCGCAGATATGGAAACGGTTTCCGGCGTGGAATGCGGAACTCTATCGGGATGGCGTTCTCGAATTGGAAGCCGGCTATACGGAAAGCGGGCGCGTCGTCGCAGCATTAATCGGTTGCGCCAAATCGCTGGGCGTGCAGCTGCGCGAACGTGTCAGGTTTTCGTGTTTGGACGAACGCGACGATCGCGTCGTGGGAGTTGTTCTTGATCACGGAGAACGAATCACGGGCGATTTTGTAATAATGGCGACCGGCGCTTGGACGCCGTATCAGCTGCCTTTTATGAAGGAGTTCTTCCGTGCCACCGGCCAGCCGGTGTTCCACCTGAAACCACGCCAGCATGAGCTCTTCGCGGCGGAGCGTTTCCCAGTCTTCGGCGCGGACATTACGACGACCGGTTATTATGGATTTCCACTGAATCACGACGGCGTGGTGAAGATTGCCAACCACGGTCCTGGCCGGGAAATGTCGCCGGACTCTCCCGAGCGCCTCGTCACTCAACAGGAGGAACAGAATCTGCGCGAGTTTTTGTCATCAAGTTTTCTAGCATTAGCGGAGGCGCCCATCGTTTACTCGCGCGTATGCATGTATTGCGACACGCACGATGGACACTTTTGGATCGCGCGCGACCCGGAGCGCGAAGGATTAGTAATTGCCGCGGGTGATTGCGGGCACGGATTCAAGTTCGCGCCGGTGCTTGGCGAAATCATCGCGGATGCGGTGGAAGGAAAGGAGAATCCTTTATTGGGAAAATTCCGGTGGCGCCCGGAGGTGCGCGCGGGCAGCGGCACAGATGTCGCGCGCGCGAAGGAAAACCTGTAGCGGCGGGCATGTGACCGGCGTGCCCGGCGGTCGCGCCCTACCCTTTTAGGGCTGTCTCTCTCTTTGGCTGGCGCTTGATTAGAGTGATTTGCTTGATTCGCGCGGAATCGGACGGACTCCACGTCGCAACCTCGGGATTGTCTTTGAAAGCATTGTGAACCAGTCGCCGCTAGTAGGAATTCATCGGCTCAAGCTGAAGCGAACGGCCCGTGATGCGCACACGATCAGCCAGTTCGCGCACCCGCTGCACAATGCGATCTTCGCGCATGGAACGATAATGTTCGCAATCGACGATGACTTTCGCGGCGTCTTTGTCTTTGGCCTGCAACAGCCGGTTAAGCAAAAACTGGATCGCCTCCAGCGTTTCGCCATTGCGTCCAATGATGCGCCGGCTTTCCTCTGTATAAATCTGCAGCGTCGGGTTGCCGCCTTCGTTGGTGGTCTCGTCGATTTGCACCACGAAACCGAGATAACCGAGCATGGTGTCGAGCAGATCCTTGGGCGTCATCATCGTTTTCGTTTTCCGGCCGGGGCAACTTTTTCCAGCATCGGCATGGGCTGTCGTTTGTTCTGATAAAATTGCAAGATACTGAAAAGATTTTGGGCAGTGTAATACAATGCCAGTGCTGCCGCAAAATTGTAGCAGATAAACAGAAAGATCAGCGGCATGAACATCATCACGCGGCGCTGCGTGGGATCACCCGTCTTCGGCGTCATCGCCATGAGCCAGATCTGCGTGGCGGCCATGCACAGCGGGATGATGTTGATGGGCAAACCGAGCAACGGCAGATGCGCCACGGTGTCTGGCTGGGAAAGATCTTTTACCCAGAGAAATTTCGCGTTTCGCAATTCCACCGCCTGCGCAAGCATCTGGTAGAGGCCGAAGAAAATCGGGATCTGAATGGCCATCGGCAAACAACCGCCTACCGGGTTGATGCCGTATTGCTTGTAAAGTTTCATCACCTCCTGATTCATTCGCGTTGGATCGTCTTTGTACTTCTCGCGCAACTCCTGCATCTTCGGCGCAAGCAACGCCGTCTTGCGCATGGACTGATTGGCCTTGCTTTGCAGCGGCCAGAGCACCAGGCGAATAATCACGGTCAACACGAGAATGGCGACACCGTAATCTTTCACCACGCTGTGAATGGTGTTGAGAAAATTGAGCAGAAATTGGCTGACGATTTTGAATATGCCGAAATTCATGATCTCTGCTTCATTGTGCTCGAGTTGAGCCAGCCGGTGATAAATTTTCGGGCCCGCATAAATCTGGAACCGCGCCGTGTAAGTCTGTCCCGGCTGCAATTGAAAACCCGGCATGCGCATCGCGCCTTCGATCCCGACCATCTGCGGCCCCGCTGAAACCTCGAACGAATGCCCCCAGATCCCGTTAGCCTTCGCGGTCAGCGGCACCATGATCGTCGCGAAGAACTGGTCCGTCACCGCGGCCCATTCCGCCCCCGCGAAATCCTGTTGGAAAAACGGCTGCGGCGCGTGCGCACCCATGCCGAGAAACCCGCTCCCGCCCTGGAACGCGCTGACATTTCTGTCCCTGGCCTTTCCGCTGATGCACCAAACAAGGCGGGTGTAATACGGATAATCCCGCGGATGAATCGGCGCCGCCGAACCGAGCGCGAGGAAATAGTCGTCGCTCGCGTACGGCTGCGCGCCAGCGTTCGCCACATCAAGATCAAGCTCGACAAGAAAATTGTCCTTTTTCTCCTTCGCCTGTGGAAAGAAAAATTTCTTTCGCGTTGTCACTCCTTCCGGCGTAGCGCGCTCGCAGCGGATGCTGCCATCCGGGTCGCGTGACAAGGTAAATTCCGGCAGCGCAGGCGTTGCCGGTTGATCGAGGATCGCTCCGATCGGCATCTGTTTCGGCGAATTCAAAATGACGCGCTTGTTGTCTTCCGCTATGTGATTGAGCATCACCGCCTCGCTAATTCCACCGCCGCGATTTGTTAGACGCAGCTCGACGTCTGAATTGCGCAAGGTCTCAATCTTTTCGGCAAAGCTCGGAACCGCCTCAGCGGGTTTCAGCGCCGCTTCTGGCGTGGGTGACGGAGAAACTGCGACGATTTGCGGAGTTGCCGTGGGCGAAGCCTGCCCCGGCGCGGCGGTCACCCGAGCGGCCCTGGGGGTCATCTGTTTCGACAGATAGATTTCCCACAGGACCAGCCCGATTACGCAAAGCGCAACGACAATCCACGCAGTTCGATCCATAATAAATTCGGTTTCGCACGATTACACGCAGCGCCGGATCTCAGCCAGTCCGTCCTGCGGCGAACTAGTAGCCTGACATCCCTCGGCCCAGCGCGGGGGCACCGGATCATATCCGCATCCGCCCCAAGGCTGACAGCGAGCGAGGCGCTTGAGTCCGAGCCAGCTTCCGCGACAGACGCCGTGGGTCTCAACCGCTTCCAAAAAATATGCCGAACAGGTCGGGGCAAATCGGCACCCGGAATCTGGACCGCAAAGCAGACGAAGCACCGGCGATAGCGTCCATTGATAAACGCGAATGAAAAAAAGAATCAGTCGAAGCATCAAATCAGAATAGAAGCGCGTCTGGCGAGGCGCAACCATTCATGTTCCAGCGCGCGGTAGTTCGCGGTCGCGGCTTCGGTTCGCGCAATGAGCACAAACCAAAAGCCTGCTCGCAATTCGTGCTGGTGCCGGCGCACAATTTCCCGCAAACGGCGCCGGACGCGATTGCGCGCCACCGCCTTTCCAAGGCGACGCGAAGTGATAAACCCTGCGCGCGATGGGCGTGAATTCTCCGCTGGCGCCACACAGAGCGTCAGCAGTTTGCCATGTCGCGTAAAGCCGTCTCGTTTCACACGCTCATATTCTGACGCGTGCGTCAGGCGACGAGCTTTTGGAAACGAGAACGAACCTGTTATTTGCATCTCGCCCGACTGTACAGCAGGAAGTCTTCTCCCGAGAAGTCGCTCGGGAGAAGACCCCAAAAAACGAACGACCCCGGAATTTACGAACTCGGCGGGGACTGAGCAGGCGATTCAGCAGGAGACTCAATTGCAGCGGGAGATTCCGCTGCCGCGGCAGGACTTGTTTCAGTCGTCGCTGCGGGCGGAGTGGTGGGGGCTGGAGTTGTCGCCGGAGCGGCGGTTTCGGTCTTTTGCTCACACGCCGCGAGGAGCGCGGCACCGGCCAGGATGCAGATGTATTTTTTCATAGTGCTAGTTCGAAAGGGCATATTGCTGTAATTGAATCGTTGGAGCAAGACAGTTTTTGACCGGTAATTTTCAATTTTCTTTTCAGCGGAAAACCCTCGATGAGTGCCCGTTAAAGCGGAGGCTCGTATCTGAGGCCGTGGGCGTCTGCTACCGCCCGGCAGGTGAGCCGCCCATCACGGGTGTTGATTCCACCAATGAGCGCCGGTTGCTTTTTGCACGCGCCATCGAGACCGAAATCGGCCAGTAACTCCACGTAACGGTAGGTCACGTTGGTAAGCGCTTGCGTCGCGGTGCGCGTGTATGCTGCGGGCATGTTCGCCACGCAATAGTGGGTCACACCTTCCTCGACGTAAATGGGATCAAGATGCGTGGTTGGTCGCGAGGTTTCGGCGCAACCACCCTGATCGATCGAAATATCCACCAGCACACTGCCCCGCTTCATTTTTCGCAACATTGCGCGCGTAATCAGCTTCGGCGCTTTCGCTCCCGGCAAAAGCACGGCGCCGATGAGCAAATCGCAATCGGGCATTAATTCGTTCAAATTCGCTTCGTTTGAATACAGCGTGTGCAAGTTGTCCATCGCCACATCGAGAAATCGCAAGCGCTCAACATCAATATCGAGAATGGTGACATCCGCGCCGAGACCTTTCGCCATGCGCAACGCGTTTACGCCTGAGGTTCCGCCGCCGACGATGACTACGCGCCCGGGCAAAACCCCGGGCACGCCGCCCAGCAACACGCCGCTGCCACCGTTGTATTTGGCCAGAAAATTCGCGCCCATCACCACCGACATCCGGCCGGCGATCTCACTCATCGGTTCCAAGAGCGGCAAACGATGGTTGATCTGGATCGTCTCGTACGCCACCGCGGTTACGGCTGATTTCAGCAACGCCTCAGTGAGAGGTTTGCTGGCGGCCAGATGCAAATACGTAAAAAGGATTTGGCCCCTGCGCAATAACGGAAACTCCGCCTCGCGAGGCTCCTTTACTTTCACGATCATGTCGGCGCGCGCAAAAACCTCTTTCGCTTGATCGACAATCTCTGCGCCCGCTTTGACGTATTCGTCGTCCGGATAACCGGAGCCGATGCCGGCATTTTTTTCCACCAGCACTGAGTGACCACACCGGGTGAGTTGATTCGCAGCCGACGGCAGCAGGGCGACGCGTTGCTCCTGTTCTTTAATTTCTTTTGGGACGCCGATGATCATACGGAGAGTGAGAAGTGATTAGTGAGAAGTCAGAGCTGGAATCAAGCTAAATTACATCTCACTTGTCACATCTCACTTCTCACAACTCGTCGTCAGTTCAAGGAGGGATCGTCCGGCGCCGCGGCGAGCATTTTGTACCACGGTCCCAGGCTGCGCATGATGTCGAACCAGAGGTTTGGCAGGCGATCAAGCTGGAGCGCCGAAGGATTGGCTTTTTGAAGAAGCCAGGCTTTCTGCTTCAGCTCGCTTTCAAGCTGACCCGCTCCCCAGCCGGCGTAGCCTACAAACGCGCAAATTGTAACCAGATTTTTCTCCCCAGCTCCGTCGTTCGCCGCCTCAAAAGCGACGTTGTGACTGAGTTCAAGTCCTTTGCCTTTTTGCCATTCAAACGCAGCAAACATCAGTTGATTTTTTTCGACCGGGCCGCCGAGGAACACGGGCACCTCGGCGAGGCCCGCCGGTGGTGTGTCGCTCACCAGATCGGCCACTTGCCTGTCGAGCGGGCGGTTGATGATCACGCCCAAGGCACCCTTGTTTGGCTCATGCTCCGAAATAAAAAGCACGGTGCGCCGGAAATTCGGGTCCAGCATATTAGGGTGGGCAACCAGCAACGAACCGGCGAAACTGCGCGGGAGCGGCTCGTCACCAAAATGACGCATGCAAAACTAGAAACTGCGATGCGCGCTCGTGCAACCCGGGCTCGCATGGGATTTTGCACAGCCGGCGGCCTTCGTCGGCCGGGCGTTGCTATTGATTTTCTTGAATTCATCGCTCTTGCCCCGGCGGCGGTGAAAGCAGGCGAAAATTTTCAAATAAAATTTTTGTTGCCACCAGCCGGAAGCTCGTTTATTACCGTCAAGGTTTTCCACGATTGTTCTGGGGGGAACAGCCGCCCTTCACGCCCATCTGGCGTGGGGGGCGGTAATTTTTTGCAGACGAAAGCCTGCTTCTTTCTTCTTGTTCTTGCTCTTGCTCATGCCCGTGCTCTTGCTCGATTACAGCCTGAGCAAACGCCCAACGTTCAATGTCGAAATCAGCAATCTCAGGCCGAATTTCCTGGCCGGTCGCGTTGACGCTGATCGCGTTCATTGTCGCAATAGTTATCCTGATCATCTTTTTGCGCATCGAGACCTGGCCGGCGCGGATGGCGCGGCAAAGCACCGCTCAACTCGAGAGGGTCGGCAAAGATTTGCGCGCTGCGTTCATTGACATCGCTCACTTACAGCCGCGCATCACCATCAACAACCGCGTCTATATGGAACAAACCACGCCAGTGAGCGAGTTGGTTGTGCTCTCGAGGCGCATCGAGGTTGAACACGAATTCCTCCATACCTGGGTGGGCAGCTCCAAGCGCGTGAAACTGCATGGCACGTTCATCGCTACAGCCGGGTTCGATTTGCAACAGGGCCTTTCAATCAACGTTCGGCCCAATGAAATCATCGTTCAGTTGCCGCATGCTAAGATTCTGGGCCTTGAGCAGCAACAGGTGGATGTTCTCGCATTCGAAAACGGATTGTGGAACCGGATTTCCGGGCAGGACGTCCAAAGCGAATTGTCGATCCTGCCTCAGCTGGCCTGGAAAAAGGCAGCAGAAACCGGATTGCCCGCCGAAGCCGAGCGCACATTGCAGCGACAACTCGATGACCGACTGCACACGCCGGAGCCTCTGCATTTGATTTTCAAAGGTGCCGCTGCAAATGGATTTTCAAAGGTGCCGCTGCAAATGAAGCGAAGTGAAATGACGAATGCCCAATGACGAATGACGAATGAATGCCGAAGCTCCAATGACGGGTAGAGGGACAGTCGCTGCCTTTCTTTGAACTTCGTCATTTGGACTTCCTTCGTCATTCGGCATTCGTGCTTCGTCATTCCCACAGCCATTCACATGCGCTTAAAGAATCGATTTGTTCTCGTTAGTCTGCTTGGCTTGCTCGCGGCGTTATTGGCGATTGCGTTCTCGCCATTTGCTGTTTCCAATGGCGTTCGCTTGTGGATTTGGTGGATGGCCCGGCGGGAAGGCTTCATTGCTAATATTGAAAATATCGACGCCCCGTTTCTGCGTCCGGTTGTGATTCGCCAGCTTCACCTGAAAAGTGCGCGCGACGATGCGCTTCGTGTCGATCTGACTGCCACCGACGCCCGGGTTGGCTTGAATTTTAAGCATGTCCTTCTGCACGCGCGCGGCCGCGTGATTCGCAATCTTGCGGTCCGCGAATTGCGCGTGGAAGTGCGCCGCAGCAATCCAAACTTGCGAGCGATAAGCCAAAGGAGCTGGGCGACTCTGCAGCGATTGCTCCCGGAAAATCTGAGCATTGCGAACTTGGAAATCCGCACTGAGAACGGCCCAACCTTGATTCTTTTGCGAGGCGGCTTCCTGTTTGCGAGCGAAACCGAGGCTGGCCGGTTCAGCGCGGCCGAGGTCATGATCGCGTCGCCGTGGCTGCACCAGACTTTTTCGCAATTGCGCGGCGCAACTCACTGGGAAGCCAATCGTCTGACCCTCGCTGGGCTCACTTTGAGCCGCGGTGTCGATCTGCAATTGGCCACAGCAGACCTCTCGCGCCTGGGCAATCAACACGTGGGGTTGCAGTTCGAGCTCGACGCTTTTGGGGGAAAAATCCGCGGAAACATCTCCAACGAATGGCGTTCTGAGCATTCCCGGTGGAAGATTGCAGGCGGAGCCAGCGACATTTCCCTGGCGCAAACCTCGGACGCATTCGGGTTCGCCGATCGCGTTGACGGTTTGCTTCACGCCAGCAACTTCACTTTTCTTGGAACGTTGGCCGAGCCGGACCGCGTAACTGCATCGTTCTGGACTGAAGTGAGCGGCCTCACCTGGCGCGATCGCACAACCGAAGCCATCATGCTCGGCGCGGCGCTTTACAATCAGAAGATTCAGCTCCAGCAACTCTATATTAGACAAAAAACTAACCAGTTCACTTTAAGTGGCGAAGCCGCATTGCCCAACAACTCGTCCGGCTGGCTCAGCCCGGATTTTCGCGGCACAATTTCCGCGTCAATCAATGAGCTTGGCGATTTCGCTGTTTTGTTTGGTGCAAGTCCCGACGATTTTGCGGGGAAAATTACCGTCGAGGGAGCCATGGACACCCGCGATCGCAAATTTGGCGGACATCTCGTGCTCGAAGGCGCTTCTCTCACGTTCTTTAAAACCGCCATCGATAGTTTGAGCGCGAAGCTGAATTTGAAAGCACCCGAGTTGGAGATTGAACGGTTGGAGATGAAACGCAAAAACGATTTCCTCACTGGGACAGGCAGGATGGACATGTCGCGCGAGCACAACTATTCAGGGACGCTCGATGCCCGGGCCGATGACCTGCGTGAATATCTTTTCGGCTTTCGTGCATCAGCCGGAAAGAGCGCAGGCCCGATTCCGGTGGATATTCAGGCAACGATCACTTCCAGCAAATGGAATGCGCGCGGCGTAGTCCATGTGCCAAACTCGAGCCCGATTAGCTTCGCAGCGAATTTTTCCTTGCCCGTCGGCACCGATTGGGACGGATTGCGGATGTCTCCGCTCAATCTTACGCTCGATTTCCCATTCGTCGTTCTGGCAAAAATGCCCCAACTTTTTCATCCTGAAATTTTCCAAAACGGCATTCTGAGTGGAAGCATTTCTCTCTCCGAAACGCTGCAACATCCGCGCATCGTTGGCGACGTGCAGCTCGTCAACGGAAAGCTGTCCGGCAACGGCGGAACTGCTTTCAACCTCACCGAAGCGAGCAGTCGCATCGTGTTTGAAGGAAATCGCGCGGCAATAGAGTTTCTCAATGTCGCAACCAAAGACATCGATCTTTCGCTCGGCGGAGAAATCGATTTTCAAGATACGAACGATGTGACGATCCGATCAACCGGAGCCATGCCGGTCTTCGATCTGACGCCGTACCAGATCGATTGCGTGAACAAAATTGAAGTTGCGCCAGCGGGGTTGACGCTCGCGCCAGCCGTGGCGGGGTTGGAATTTCATGGTGGCCTTTTTCAATCCGGTTGGACGATCAGCTTGCAAGAAGGCTCAAACGCGCAGGCCTTCGGCATTTCAAACCTGAATCGTGGCGCTCGCGAATTTCCGCTCTGCCTTGGTGCTAGTCCGGAGGAACGAGCCTTATTACTGGGCGCCGTCCCCCGGCCTCAGCTCACTCGACAAACGCCTCCGAAAAAACAAGAGAAGCGGCGATAATAGCTTGAAGCTTTAGCATACAGCACCGCGATGCCGCGCTAAAACTCGACTGCTTTAAGCTGTCGAGCTTCCAGGAGGGGCTTGTGAGATGATGTCCCATCGCGCTGTCGCGGGTTTTGATGTGACCAGCCAGGGCGAAAGCTTTTCCTTTAGGTCCGGTGTGAGATTTACGCGAAGCTCCGCGCCGGCATCCAGGCACAACGGATTGCCGTTTCCCCGCTCAAACAGCAATTGAACCGGGCGCCGGCCTGGAGAGCTAACGATGAGCTCGCGCACCCGGCGCAGTTCGTCGCCTGTCGTCGCGGAGGAAAATTGCAGAAGAACAGCGGAATCCTCCGACTTATCTGCCAGCTTGTCATTCGCCGCATTATCTTTGCCGGTGACAAGCGCTCTGATTTCCAGTGCCGTGGCGCGAAGCGCGTCGTCGCGTTTGTCCAGTGTTCCTTTTATCTCAACAACGCGTCCGGCTGCGAGCGCATCAGAGACTTTCAGGTAAACCTCGTTCCACACGACTACTTCGAGCATGTCTGTCAGGTCTTCGACCCAAATCACCGCGAACGGTTTGCCTTCTCTTCTGGTAAACTTTTTTTCAACCTGCACAATCGCGCCCGCGATCTTGAAGGCCGCGCGATCGTCGAGCTCGGCTAACGAAGCGATAGAGCGATAATTTTTCGCGGCAAATACATCGACATACGCATCGAGCGGATGTCCGCTGACATAAAAACCGAGAAGCTCCTTCTCGTAGGAAAGTTTTTCGTGGTCGCTCCAGGGCCTGATCACTTTTCGCCGCGTCGCAGTGGCGGCGTGTGTTTGCTCATCGAAAAGTGAGACCTGTCCGGCGACCCGATCACGATGCATTGCCGCCGACGAAGCGAGCGCGTCATCGATGGAGGCGAAAAGCTCTGCGCGGTCCCGCCCGGTAAAATCGAAGGCGCCAGCTTTGATGAGGCTCTCCAACATTTTGCGATTGGCGACGCGCGAGTCGAGCCGGCCGCAAAAGTCTTCCAGCGAACTGAACTCGCCATGTTGCTCGCGCTCGCGAATGGCCATTGCCATCGCCGCTTCGCCAACGTTTTTGATCGCAGCAAGACCGTAACGAATTGCCATGGTAGCGCGAGCGTCTTCGCCCGCCACGGCGGGCGAGGCGCACGCGCTACATTCCGGAACGAACTTCAGAGCGATCTTGTTGATGTCCGGCGGCAGAATGGAAATGCCCACTCGTTTGCATTCGCCGACGAACACCGAAATCTTATCCGTGTTATTGATTTCATTGCTCAGCAAGCCCGCCATGAATTCCACCGGGTAATGCGCCTTGAGATATGCCGTGTGATAACTGATCACGCCATATGCGGCGCTGTGGCTCTTGTTGAATCCGTAACCGGCAAATTTTTCCAGCAAATCGAAAATGGCATTCGCTTTTTTCTCGGGGATCTTGTTCGTGCGCGCGCAGCCCTCGATAAAATTCCTGCGTTCCTTGGCCATCTTTTCCTTGTCTTTTTTGCCCATGGCGCGCCGGAGAAGATCAGCCTGCGCCAGCGAGTAGCCGGCAAGTTTACTCGCGGCAGCCATCACTTGTTCTTGGTAAATCATCACGCCGTACGTATCGGCGCAGATATCTTCCAGCAATGGGTGCAGATATTTGATCGGAGTAATGCCCTTTTTCGCTTTC
>QHOF01000034.1:0-479 GCA_003219335.1 Verrucomicrobiota bacterium
AAGAGGCGGCGGTTTTCCTCGTGGTCCTCGATAGCTAGAATCCGCTTAGTCATGCCATCCTCGCTTGCTGCTCGACGCGAGCCGGCAGCCTAATGGAAAAGGTCGAGCCCTTTCCGAGACTGGACTCAACCCAGATCCGTCCCTCGTGGAGCTCGATGATCCTTTTGGCGATCGCGAGTCCCAGGCCGGTGCCACCCTTTTTCGCCGTGGCGGAGTTCTCAACCTGTCGGAACTCTTCAAAGATCTCTTGCTGATCTCGCTCCGAAATGCCTGGACCCGTATCGGACACCGAGACCACGAGCGCGCCATTGGCAACGATCGCCTGGACCCTAACCTCGCCGGCATCGGTAAACTTAATCGCGTTTCCAACCAAGTTGAGGAGAACCTGAGTGATGCGCCGCTCATCACCGTGGGCGGGCGGCACCTCTGAGGGCAAGGAGACTTTTAATGCAAGCTTCTTCTCGGCCGCTAGAGGCTGC
>QHOF01000034.1:532-8232 GCA_003219335.1 Verrucomicrobiota bacterium
TCCTTTATGGAGTAAGCATTAAGGGAGAGGGTGACTTGGCCCGCTTCGATCTTGGAAAGATCGAGGACATCGTTGATCAGGCCCAGAAGATGGCGCCCGCTCTTCTCTATCCGTTCCAGGACGTCCCCGATCTTTTCGGGCACATCGCCGTATACTTTGGTCAGTAGCATCCGTGTATAGCCTAGGACAGCATTCAGGGGGGTGCGCAGTTCGTGGCTCATATTGGCTAAAAACTGAGACTTGTACTTGCTGGTGAGCTCGATCTCGCGACCTTTTTCTTGGATCTCTCGATAAAGCCGCGCGTTGTGAATGGCGATGACTGACTGGGTGGCAAAGTTCTGGAGAAGGTCAACGATTTCCATCGAGAAGCTGCCCGCCTTCCTTCGGAATACAGAAAGTCCTCCCATGATCCGATCCTCGCGGAGCAGCGGAACCGCGAGCAGCGAACGATAGCCCAATTGCCTTAACATAGGCCGGAGTCGCGTCCCCGCATACTCCGGCTCATCCAAGATATCGGTAATTTGGACCGGCATACGGCTGGCCGCGGCTCGCCCGACCGTGCCCACTCCAAGATCAATCGGATTAGCCCGAAGAGCCTCAACCAGCTCCTGTTCGGTCCGATGGCTAGCTCTGAGATGAAGCTTTTCCGTGGCCTCATCGTATTCGTAGATGATGCCACCGTCGGTTCCCGAAAGCTGGACGGCGTGGGAGACAATGCCGGTGAGCACCGTCTCGATATCCAGCGTGGAGCTGACCGCCTGGCTGACTTCCCCCAGGGCCTTCAGCTCTTTCACCGTACGGGTTAGTTCCTGGGTCCGCATCTGCAATGCGTTAGTCCGCTCCTCAACTTTCTGCTCCAAGCTACCATAAGACTCTTGGAGCTGGCCGGTCATCTTGTTAAACTCTTCGGCGAGGACCTCTATTTCATCGCCGGTCTTAAGGTCGAGACGATAGCTTAGGTCGCCGCGTCCGATGCGCTCCACTCCCTCCCGCAGCGCCCCAAGCGGACGGACAACTCGGCGCGCCACGAAGACACTGGCAAATAGGGCTATGCCCAATCCGATCAAAAGCAAAGTGGAAGTTCGTGACACGGAAGCATAGAGCGGTTCGTATGCCTCCTCCAGCGGACGCTCAATAATGACTGCCCAATCCAAGCTGGGTAAAAAGGCATAGGAACTCAATACCTTTTCGCCACTCAGGCTGCGCGCGACTGTACTCTCCGGTTTTTGAATAGCGGGGGCAGGCCTCAAGGCTGCCTTGACCTGATCCAGATGAGCAGCCTTCCGTCTTTGTAGAACAAGACCGATATCGGGGTGAGCGATGATATCCCCGGACCGGGAAACGATATATGCGTACCCCGCCTTACCCACGTTGATGTCCCGGACGATTTCCCAAATGTATCTGAGGTTCACCTCAGCTTGGAGAACGCCAATGACACTACCGGGGAATCTCTCTATGGGAACGGCCATCGTCATGTATGGCTCCGAGCCGCGCACGAAATAGACCGGGCCAAAAAACGTTATCCCCTGCTTGACCTGCAGAAAACCTGCTGCCTTGGAATAATCCGGCTCTTCGTCGGAGAGAATGGCTCGAAACCGAGCTACGTGAACTCGCGGGGCGCCTTGGACGTCGATGGCTACCACTTCCGTTATTGCCGGCGCGACGTTGAGCAGTTTCATGAGTTCAAACTTGTATTCGGACCCGAATCCTTTAACGGCGATCTCTTGGCTGAGGCTGACCGCTTTCATCTGCCCTTCGATCTCCAGAATGGACTGCGCGATTTTTGAGACGACGGTCTGGGCCACTTCGCCTTGGACCAACGCGACCTGGGCCTGGGTTTCATAGTAGCGAAAATAGATCTCCAGTAGGCCGCTGGCAATCAACCCGCCACCAATCAAGATCACGAAAACCAAGAAATACTGGCGAACTAACCGGCCTCCTCCCGCCGTTTGCGATCGCGAGAAGGGGCGCCACGTGAAATTTTGGATTTTGGATTTTAGATTTCCGATTGCTTGGGAGATCATTACCTTCGCGCCTGCAGGGTATCTCAGGTTCATCTTAGTCGAATACGCGGTCCGCTAAGAGCAACATTTTCGGCGGAATCTTGAGACCGATTTCCGCGGCGATCCTACGATTAATGACTAAGTCAAACTTGGTCGGCGTTTCAACCGGTAGATTCTGTGGCATTGCGCCTTTGAAAATTCGATCCACGAACCCGGCGCCGCGATAGCCAATGGAGTAGAGATCCGGCGCGTAGGTCATCAGGACTTGCTGTTCAGCCACCTGAAAGCCATTACAGCCGAACAGCGGCATGCGGTCCTTTGTCGCCGCCGAGGCTAGGCTCGTAAGATCCCTGAATAATCCCGAACAGACGATGAAGATTCCGGCTCCCGAAGCGGGTTTCCAGCTTAGAGGCAACTCTCGCGCCTCGGCGGGAGACCTAACAGACTGCTCGGTTAGCTCGATCCCCAAGTGCGAGGCGATCGATTTTAGTCTCTTTTGTCTCCGGTCGTTCGCGTCCGAGCGCTGTCGGCCGTCAGAGATAGTGATAACTTGACGCAGGGAGGGAACGACGTCCTTAAACACCTCAAGTTGTTTTCCAACATTCTCGGTATCGGTGAAGAAAGTCAGCCCGGTTAGATTAGTCTCCGGTCGCGCCAGGGAACGCACGAATCCTGACTGGACCGGATCACCTGCCGGCAAGAAGACTATGGGGATGGTTTGCGTAACGTGCTTGGCGATAGCCGTCTCCGCCACCCCCAACGCAACAATAACATCGACTTTGTCTCGTTGAATCTGCGCCGTCAGCATGGATCGCAATCGTTCAGGAGCATCGTCTTGCAGCAAGTTTAGGACAAGATTTTTTCCTTCAACATATTTCAACTCTTCTAATCCGTCGCGCAGACCGCTCACCTGTGGCTGAACCCGGTTCGTGCGTCCCTCTATGACAATCTCCACGCGACGAACTTCGGACTGCTTGACTGGGCCTAGGCCAAGCCCAATGAGCCCTACGAACAACAATCTAAATAGAGGCTCGAGCTTCTTCATCAGCTTTCGTTGTTTGCCTTCTTTGTTTGCTTGTTCTCGAGCACAGTCCGCTGCACAGATCCCGCCTGACGTTTCGTCGTTTCCTACCGGACCGTCCCCCCTCGCATCACGGTTTGTAGGGTCGCCAAAGTAAAAAAAGTGGGTTGATACCCTTGATTAAAAGCTCTAGTGCTCGCCAGAAGTGTAGACCGGCCGTTCTGCATATTGACGATGATAGGTGAGGTGCTTGACAAAACCTCCTGGCCATCGACAAGCTTCACGGGAGCAAAAGTGTTAGACTGCTCTTTCCAAGAATTTCCCTTCGCATCTAAAATCATCACCCATACGGCCTGATGGGTAAGTCGGTCGATAAAAAGAGTTTTTTTGGGATAGCAGTAACTAGGGTCCTTGGGTGTAACCTCTAAAACGTAGGTGTTCACTACCTCCCAGCCTTCATCCAGCGCCAGATAGTCACCCGTCTTTCGATGAAGGGGAAAGTGCTGCTGAGAAAAGTTGCCGAGCATTTGCTTTTCACCCAGAAACTTATAGTTGAAGTCCGTGACCTTGCCGTTAAAGCTATTGACGTCATCCCATATAAATTCGGTTGGAGCTAAAGTTGCACATCTTTGGATCGGAGGGGCTCGACGAACACGCCTAATGCTGGGGACGTAGATGTATAAGTCATCTTCTCTATTCGGATCTATATAACGGATCTCAAGTGTTGTAGTGCCGGAGGTATCCCGGGGATATTCGTCTGCGCGCAGGTTCATCCACTCGATATGATCATAACCCTCAAAAGCAGGCCTTGGAGCTAACGTAACTCGACCGCGAGTAAAAATCTGATAGCGGATAAGCTCCGAGCGCCGCTCTGATCCGTCCTTTTCGATGATATTGCTAACGGCCTTTCCTGTGGCAGTGCCCCCTCCCTCCTTGTGGTCGTCTCCCAGCCAGCGTCGGGAGAAATTCCACGCCAGCTTAAGCCCAGCCTGAGAATCATTGGGATCAGGCTTGGGGAACGGGAGCCCCGCTACATAGTTGACCAGTTGGCCATTGGGCCCGAGACTTACCCGGCCCGAGTGCTTTTCGGTCGCCTCCAAAAATTCCTTCGGGTCTCTACGTGGGCGGGACTCTTTGATCTTGAAAGTGTAGCCCTGCTTGATCCGGTTGAGCAAGTTTTCTCCCACCATCCCCTGGACTCTCTGCCAGTTCTGCGGGCCGATGGTGTCTCCGGGCTTCAAATCGACTTCAGCCGCAGGAAGCTCCGACGAACCGGAGAAAAAACAAAAACCCAGCGCAACGATTAACAAGAATGGCGGGAACAGGTTTCGAATCCTTGTTCTCGGCATGAGCGTGACTCTACCTCTCACCTGAGATCTGGCATTAACGAGCAACTTACAAAAACGCGTGAGCCACTTCTACCGGAACCCACCAGGAAGGGCAAGCTTTACGCCGTCACGGAAAATCTGATTAGTGCTTGCCATCGTCATAGCGTTCGTATAAGACTTCGGCGCACAACGGGCGACAAGACTTACCCTGACACAACCACTCTCTCAGATCGCAACATGAAAAAACGGTCAAACTGTTTACCTTCGTTGCTCGCGTTTTGGCTTCTGCTGATCGCCGCGCAGCCGGTTCATGCTCAATCTATCTTTGGCGATGGCTTCGAGCAGTTCGTCAAGGACAACATCAGCTTCGGCGGCTTCGTTGAGAACACTACGGGGTTAGCAATCAGCCATGGCAGCAGGTTCTTCGATACTTCGAACCGCTTCGATATGAACCGCTTCACCATCCAGCCCGAGTTCAACGTAAAATTTAGAGACGACCTCAAGCTCTTCATGGCCTGGAGGTTTGTCAAGGAACCCCGATACAACATGGAGGCCGAGAGCCGCAAACAATCGGTGCAGCCGGCGGGCACGGGACACCCCCTTTCCAATAAGTTTTATGACGAATACAGTCCCGTGCCCTGGGAAGCCGTTCTGGATTACAAACCCACCGACAGGCTTACCATTAGATGGGGACGGCAGTTTATCTCATGGGGTGAGACGGACGGTATTAGACTTCTGGATGTCATTAATCCGCAAGATGCGACCTTCGCTCCGCCCGCAGCGCCAAATCTTTTTAACCTCGACGAGACGCGCATCCCTTCGTGGGGGTTGAGAGCGCTCTACACGCTGCGGCCGGAAACTAATACTATCCTGGAATTCTTCGCCCTTCCCGGATCGCTCGACGGGGCGAGGCAAAGAGTTGATGAGGTCGTCGGCAGCAACGACACGACCGATCGCACCATCAAGTACGGCCGCTGGTCCGCTTATCCTGAGACTCGAATTGCCTTCGGCCGGCTGTTTGCCAATCCCATCGGACCTGTCCCCGTCGTCGTCCCCGATACCCATAGAGATCTTCCCGATGCCGGAGACAGTTGGAAAATCGGCGGGAGGGTCACGCACAGTTTTGGCAAGTTCAATGCTGGTTTGGCTTACATATGGGGATTCAATCCCCAAGCGCCTGACATGATATTCAGGATAAAAAGTATCGGTTGCCTAGCGCCGGGAACCGGCCCCCTTTGTCTCGCAGGAGGCGTCGGGCCGCCATTGCCAACAACCGTTAAGCTTTTTCTTCAGAACGATCGGACGAATATCTTCGCCGGCCACTTCAACTATCCCGTGGGTGAAATCTTCAGCCTTCCCATCAATACGACGGTGAGAGGAGAAGTAGCGTTCTTTCCGGACAAGCCCTACAACATATCCGACTTTCCCGGACGAGATTGTCAGACGGGAGCTTTGACGGGTCTCTTTGCCGGCCCCAGTTGCAAGCATCCGAGCGGGGTCGTTGAAAAGCATACGCTTCGCTATGCCCTCGGGTTCGACCGAACCACGCTCCTCCCGTTTCTTCACCCTGACGATCCCTGGCGCTCGTTCAATCTCTCTTTCCAGATCTTTCAGAGCATCGTCTTTGACCATGAAGACGGCATCAGGACCTTTGGCACGGCGGAAAGAATCAAGCGCGTGTCAACGACGCTGACGTTCAGAGCGAGCACGGGATATCTCGGCGACACGATTCTCCCAGATGTTTTCGTCGGCTACGATCCTGAAGGATACTACGTGGCCAATCCAGCCATCAGCTACGCGCCTCCCTGGAACGAAAAAATCCGCCTCAGCTTGATCGGCGCGATTTACGGCGGGCGCAATAAGTTCAAATCGTTCGGCTCGTTCGCCGAGAAGGACTCTGTCTTTCTCAAAATGCGTTATCAGTTTTGATGGCATGGCGCCCCGGTGTGGGGGAAAACTCATTGATCCAAGCCGTGCTCCAGAAAGGAGAAAGCCCATCACGTTTAGATTCAAACCTCTTATCTTGATTTACCTGGTCAGAAGGGCTGAGATATTCTGGAGTGACAGCATGTGTTTGAAAATTGAAATGAATATGCTCGCCCCACCGAAGCCACCCCCTTTATCTGCGCCTTCGTCAGAGGCCAGCGAAAAATTAGCGATGTGAGACCGGCGCGAAGGGGAACACCGCGCGCCCGCATCCATAAATGCACCAAGGCTGGGGCCGACGCGAAGTACGCCCCTTAAAGTAAAAGCCACACAAGTCCATCTGCGCGGCTTTTTCATTCCTGCCCGGATTTTTTCAGGTCATCGCCTCATAGTCCCGCTAACGTGAGACTAGGTAATTGGGCACGGAGATGACTGGCCAATAGTTTAAGAGTTTTCATGCTGGTTCCCATTGTCCGCAGATTCCACTTCTCTGGATCCTTGTGCCAGAACTCACTGCCCAATCCCATCTGTTGAAGCAAATCATACATGTATTGTTCACTATAACGGTCTGACTGGTGCTGCCGCTCGCTCCCTGTCGCTTCCCATCTAAAAGACGACAAGATGTCGCTTTTGTATCCGGAGAAGGGAGAAGTTTAATATTCGTTTTCAGGATTGAACTGATCGACGCAACAGTGAAAATCGGCCCGATTGCTTCGACGGAGAAATCAATTTTAGCCCGTCACTTCCCATAAAAACCGAAACCTTTTCGGTATTATGAAAATGCGCGGGCAGTCAGCTCACCCACCGAATGCGAACCGCCGACCCACTGTTTACGAAAAACAACCAGCCTGTTCGCAACCTTGCTCAAACGCAAAAATTGCAGAAAAAATAAAGCGGATGAACCAGAGACTCTAGCGTTCTTATGGTTCGGTCGAGTTGGTGTGGAAACATTGTGGAAACAAAACTACGCCGATTCCGTGCGGACTTTTAGGATGACATCCCTTTATGGTTTCATCCCGCTGTATAAACAAAACCGGAACACCTAGCTTTTGCCTGGCGGCGATGGGAAAGAGCCGCAACACCAATCTCTCGAATGTGCAAGGAAACGCGAGCAGGAAACCATGCTCCCCCGAGTGTTTCAAGCTTTGCGTAATTTCCCCAAGCCCTTCACAAAGCCAGTGGCGCCTTTCGGGGATGTTTGTAAGCAGTTGCCGCTGCTGAAATCGCGTCATTGTGGCTTCAGCGCGACGAACATTGTGTTCTCTCCCCGGCGGACTCGGAAGAGTATTCCCTTTCCCTTTTGAGCCTCCGCCACTGCCTTGTTGTAATCGGGAAGGTCGTGGATAGGTTTGCGATTGACCTCAATAATGATGTCGCCCTCTTGCAGACCGGCATCATCTGCGACGCTACCTGGTTCTACGG
>QHOF01000536.1:0-1909 GCA_003219335.1 Verrucomicrobiota bacterium
ATTCCGGATCCGGCGATATTGGTTTTGTCGTTCACATCCCGGACCCGATTCACCGGCCCGCTGTGCACGCCCATGCGCAACCTGATCACCGGATGACCTCGCAATGCTCTGCTGATCTCCAGCGCACATCGCGCCGGTTCTTCCGGACTGTGAAAGAAAGCAAGCGCCATCCCGTCCCCGGTGGGCACTCGGATGAGCTTGCCGCTTGCTTCCGCCGCACGGAAACACTCGGTATTTCGAACGATTTGATTGAGCTCCTGGAGTAGTTCGATCTGCTCGTTGACCAGGAGTTTTGAATAACCGACCACGTCGATTAACAAAAGGTGCGCGATCTCCAGCTGAAGATCAGGCGTCGGCTCCGCAGACGTGTCTTGCGCATTCACCCTTCGGGGATCCTAACAATATCGGTGACCAGGGTAGAGAGCAAACAGACGCGCCGGAAGCGGCCACTTTCTAGTGCCGAAACAGAGCTAAAGAGCAAAGACCGCGCATTTCCCCTCAAAACCTTTCAACTCGAATTCACCAAGCGAACGTGTTGCAACGAGTCCATGTAGCTTCGTTTGCGCTGTTTCACTTAGACAGCAGGGCTCGCCTAACGAGGCTGCCAGCTTTTCCAGACGAAAGATCAAATTTACTTCCCCTCCCATCAAGCTCTCTTCGCCCATCGACGCGACTCCCCCAATCGCGACCGCCCCGAAGTGAACTACGAGGCGAAACGCCGGCCATTTTTTTTGTTGCAATTCTTTGAGCGCGGAGATTACCGCGAGGATCTCCTCCGGAGTCGTCGCGGCGTCGGGCCAATAGGTAAGAAAACCGTCGCCGAGATATTTGTTAACAATACCGTGGCGGCTCTCGATGATCTCCTTGCAACTAAAAATCCACGCTCCTAGAAGAACGTCCAAGTCCTCGCTCTGCATGCGGCGGCTGAGCGGCGTGAAACCACGAATGTCCGCGACGAGAAGCCAGCAAGGAATATTCTCGATCTCCCGCAACGTTCGTTGCATCACGTCCGTTTTGTACTCCTCTGAAATGGCGACCGGCTGCCGGAGCTTGAAAACCTGATCGCCGATTGTGATTTGATCGCCATCGCTTAATCGAATCGGGTGTTGAATCCGCCGCTTGTTCAAAAAAGTTCCGTTGCTGCTGCCGAAATCGATCAGCCAAAGTTCGCCGATGTTTTGCAGATGAATAAGCGCGTGCCGGCGCGACACTTTCGGCAATTCCAACACGATCGTGTTGACGGCAGTTCGTCCGAGCGAACAACTGCCATTTATCGGATGGCGTGTGCCATCGGGCGCTTCCAACCAGGCACCTTCCTCCTGAGACGCGTTCACCAGAAACATACTATCAAAAAGCGATGCTGGACGCAAAGTGTCTCAAACAAGTGCAAGTTGCCGCAAGCGCGCGTGGACCTCGAGAGGCATTGTAGGAACGCCCTTTGGAGTTTTAACTTCCGTCCTATCTTAATGATGTATACTTACTCAAAGTGAGTAACGACCCTGCAAGCGATGTCATGGGCGCGACTTCGCGTGAGTTTGCCAGCGGACAAAAAGTTTTTGGCCGCTACACGCTGGTCAAGGTCCTCGGGCGAGGCGGAATGGGAGTAGTCTGGCTTGCACGCGACGAAGAACTGGAGCGCAATGTCGCGCTGAAATTTCTTCCCGACCTCATGATTCAAGATCACGCAGTGTTCGATCAGCTCAGGCGCGAGACAAAACGCTGTCTCGAATTGACGCATCCGCACATCGTTCGCATTCACGACTT
The DNA here is from genome assembly GCA_003219335.1 of Verrucomicrobiota bacterium. Classification (GTDB taxonomy): domain Bacteria; phylum Verrucomicrobiota; class Verrucomicrobiia; order Chthoniobacterales; family UBA10450; genus Udaeobacter. The sequence goes on from QHOF01000536.1 coordinate 1,765, forward strand.
CATACACGACGAACGCTCCGGCTGCATTTCCATGGAGTACATCGACGGCGAAACGCTATCGAACCTCCGAGCTGAGAAAGAGCAAAAAGTCTTTGAACCGGACGAGATCGCTAGCTGGATGAGTCAGCTTTGCGACGCATTCGAT
>QHOF01000536.1:2030-2465 GCA_003219335.1 Verrucomicrobiota bacterium
GCACGCTCGTTTATATGAGCCCGCAACAGCTCAACGGCGAGCGCAGCACACATCTCGACGACATCTACTCGCTAGGCGCAAGCATATACGAATTGCTTACGAGCAAACCGCCGTTCTATTCGGGCAATATCGATCGGCAGATTTGCGAGCGAGTTGCTCCTTCAATGACGGAGCGGCGGAAAGAATTGGACGTCGAGCCGGCGTTAGTTTCCAAGGTTTGGGAAGATGCGGTCGCAGTATGTCTGGCAAAGGATCCGTCGCGGCGTCCGCAATCGGCTTCGGAGGTTGCGCAGCGGCTGCAGCTTCCTACACGACAGACGAGAATAACTAAGGCTCCTAGCAAGATCTCAAACAAGAAGACGCTGGTTGTCGGTGGCATCGCGGCGCTCTCAATTCTCGCGCTTGCTGGCTTGTACTTCGGAACGTTTAAGCAGC
>QHOF01000537.1:0-462 GCA_003219335.1 Verrucomicrobiota bacterium
AACTGAGCGGAAAGAAAATCCGATTGGGCACGAAGAAATTCTCGAAGTCTTGGAGCGCACTGGCAAAATCTTTTCGCGCTGCTTCCCGCTCTGGTCCGCGAATATTGCCCCATTTGCCTACATATTCCCCTAACCGCTGTTCGAGTTTCGCGAGCTTTCCAAACCCCTCGCACAAAGCATCTATTTTGCGTTCAAAAACCAAGCGGAGCCGCGTAGCTTTGAAGTCGCGTGTTTCCTGAAGTGCACTATTCAATTTCGCTAACTCTCTCGCTGATTCGCTCCGAATCTCTTCTATCCTTCTCTGGTACTCATGCTCGATTGACCGTTTTAACCGAGTACCTAACCATAGTTGAATTAGCCAGCCAACAAATGCGCCTGAGATTAGACCAGATAAACCACCCGTTACGGCATCGGGAATCATAAGAGGCCACCTCTTAGATTGTAGGCGAGAAAGGACTCCCG
>QHOF01000537.1:604-2330 GCA_003219335.1 Verrucomicrobiota bacterium
GTCTGTTGTTCGGCATAGCACGGTCGCTAAATCTCATGTAACGGCGACGATTGTCTTGCTTTCCCAAAAGCTTGTCAATGAATTTTACCCATCGCTTGCGGCTACAAAAGGCCGACCGTATTGTCGGCATAGTTCCATTATGGGCGCCGTGATTCTCCAGCTCTCCTGATGCGCCCACTATGCCGAACGCTAAAGCTAACCGGCAAGCGCCTTTTGCGCGCTCGGTTGAGCGACGGGTTAGCCGGTCGACGCTACACTTTGCTCCAGTAGATGTTAGCACCGCAGTGGGGACACACATCAACATCAACTTCCACCGTACCGTTGCAATTGCGGCACCTCCAGCCCTCGGTTGGGAACAAAACCAGGCCGCAGCCACTACACTCCCGGTCTCTATCCCCCAGCCGGTTGCCACAACCGGGGCAGGAAGAAAAATCGACATCCTCTACCAGGGGCATCTCCTTGCTCCCTGGAACCTCCGACGCAAAGACCTCCCGATCGATATTCCCCGCACGTGGGAGATCCTCCGGCCGAACGTAGACCGAGAAGATCATATCTCGACGGTCGGACAACTCTGTACGATGCGGGATTCCCGCCTGCGTTAGCTTGTCCTGCAGATGGCGAATCCAGTCGGAGCTAGCCGTTCGCAGTTCTTCGAGAGAGGATGAATCATCCGTAAGGGCAGGCGGCGCGAGAGCTTCACGAGACTCACTCCCAGAAACGAGTCTAACGTTGCAGATCGGGCAAAGCACTGTACCTGGAGCGAAACCGACCTTGCACTTAGGACAAACAACTGGATTAAGATTAACCATGACTGCGCTGGTCGAGCATGTTGATTACCTCAGGATTGGCTAACGAGGCTGTAGAAAAACCCTCCTAGAGGCGGTTTTCGCCACCTCGTCCACGCTCGCTCCTTTTTCTAAGTCGTTCGAAAATCCTGTGTTGTCGCCGTCTGTAAGCCGCTTCACGAGGAGATCGTCGTGAAGCTGGTCGGCGACGTCGGAAATTGGAAGATCGTCGCTCATATCGCGTTTAAATTCTACTCGGTTGCGTCCGGGACTTTTTCTACAGGCTCAACGCCTGAGTTAAGCCGCGCCGCGAAGCGGCGTCGGCTTGAATGAATTGTTAGCGCGCAATCTGTTGAAACCTTCCAATCGTCAAGGTTCGACAAAATTGATCGGTCCAAGGAAGTCCATCTTACCGACATCGACGCCTGCGTTGCGAAAGATGGCGTATGCCATCGCGATGTGAAAATAGACATTCGGGATCGTCATCTGAAGCAGATAATCGTTTCCCCGTATGACTTTGCCCGGAGGGGCCCAAGACAGACTCACTTTACGATCGCTCGCATTCGTGTACTGACTCTCAGCAATACTTTCCGCGAAATCGACCGTTTTTAGAATTCGAGCGCGCAGCTCGCCAATAGTCTGCTCATTGTCCTCATGCCTTGGGGGCGTTTGACCTGACAACCAAGCCGCTGCAGCTTTGACATAGTCGCACGCGCTTTGGACTTGATAAATGAGCGGATTCATATCTGGCGTGAGGCGCCAATTCAAGAGTACGCCGATGTCGATCTTTTTGTCGGCTGCATACTTTTCAGCCTTGTCGAGGCAAGCTTCAAAATGTTTGAGAGACTGTACGCATTGCGAAATTACTTGGTAATACATGAATGATCTACTCCTCTCATGTCAACTAAAACATGTGAATCATCCAAGCAAAGCGACGATGA
>QHOF01000035.1:0-6471 GCA_003219335.1 Verrucomicrobiota bacterium
CGTCGTGTTTGCCAACGCGCCGCTCTAGTTCCGAAAATTTTTGCGCTAACTCACGGTTTGTTTCGAGCGTCTGGCGCAGCTTCACAAACGCGCGCATGATCGCGATATTCACTTTCACCGCACGTTCGCTCTTCAGCACGCTGGAGAGCATGGCAATGCCTTGCTCGGTGAAAGCGTAATGCCGATAGCGCTTGCCCCGATGCTTGCGTGAACTCATCACAATTTGTGATGAGTCCGAGACCTCATTTCCGGTAGGTCGCTCCCGTAAAGCTATCACAGATTGTGATACCTGTTCCATCTGCTCATCATTGAGCTGAAACATGAAATCACGTGGAAACCGATCAGCATCTCGCTTCACGGCCTGATTCAGGACTCGCGTTCCGACGCCGTACAAAGACGCAAGATCTGAATCGAACAACACTTTCTCCCCGCGGAAGACACGGATGGCCTGCGCGACCCGACTTACAGGAATTATCTGTCCTTACGCATTTTGGACCTCGTTAGGCAAACAGCCGCGCCATGTGAACGACGGTCGTGTTGAAAATGTTGAACATGAATTGCGGCGCGATGCCGATGGCGAACATGAGCAAAGTCACGGGAACGACGACCAATTTTTCACTTCGCAAAAGATCGGGAAACGCGCTGCAACTTTCGGCGAGCGGTCCACTGAAAAGCGCTTGCATCGCGCGTGCGAAAACGATGGCTGTGACGAGGAGACCGATTACCGCAATGGCAGTAAACGGGGCCGCGACGGCGAATGAGCCTTTGAAAATCAGAAATTCACCGATGAACCCGTTCAGTCCCGGCAGGCCGAGCGATGAAAACATAGCGACGCTCATCCAGCCGCACAGCAGCGGCGTCCGCTGCATCAGGCCGCCGAAGTCGTCGATTCTCCGGCGGCTGCCGGACCGTTGTTCGAGCAGGCCAACAAAATAGAAGAGCGCAGCCGCAGTGATGCCATGGTTGAAAATTTGCATGAACACGCCGCTCAACGCCGCGTGCGCATCAACCCTGGCAGCAACTACAGGCGAAGCGGCGAGCGCGAAGAGACCGAGCATGCAGTAGCCGAGATGGTTAATCGACAAATAGGCAACCATTCGTTTCAGATCCCGTTGCGCCCATGCCGCGAGTGGAGCGAACACGATCGAGCAGACCGCCAGCACAAGCAGCCAGGGGCCGACGACCCTGATGCACGAAACCGTAAACGCCCATTTTGGAGAGCAGGCCGGTCAGCACCATCGAGACCGCCGTCGGCGCGGTTTGATAAGCGTCAGGCAGCCAGGTGTGAAACGGAAAGAGTGGCACCTTCACCGCCAATCCGACAAAGACGCCTGCAAAAGCAAGCCAGGCGAGGTTGCCGGTGAGCAAATCGTTTTTCCCAAGACCCGCGAGAGTCGCAAAATCGAATGTGCCTCTGGCCAAATAAATCCCGAGAAACGAAAGCAACATCGCCACGCTGCCGAGAAATGTGTAGAGGAAAAACTTGGTCGCCGCGCGGTCCCGATTTTCGCCGCCCCAGATTTTGATCAGCAAAAACGCAGGGACCAGGCTCATTTCGTAAAACAGGAACCAGAGAACGAAATTCTGCGCCGTGAACGTTCCGTAGAGCGCAGACTGCATGACGAGCACTGTCGCGTAGAAACCGCGGGGCATGGGCTGCGCCAGAAATGCAAACGGCACGATTAGCGAGGTGAGCAATTCCAACAGCAGACTCAGCCCATCGACACCAACGAGATATTCGGCGCCGATTGCGGGAATCCAATCATGACGTTCCACAAACTGCAGCCCACTCACGGTGGCGTCGAAATTTCGCCATAGCGCAAGGACGCACGCAGCAGAGATGACGTTACAAATCAGAGCGATGGGGCGCGCATTTTTCTGTGGCCAGATCCAGACCGCCAGCGCGCCGAGGAGCGGAATGAAAATAATTGCCGTGATCAACCCAACCATGCGTAGAGAAGAAGCAGCGCGAGCATGCCGACAGCCAGCGCGGCGAGATACGTTTGAATTTGACCCGAGTGCGCCCTGGACATGAGCCGGCCCAAGCCGCGCGTCCCGGCGGTGGTTCCATCAACTCCTGCGTTAATGCCGTGTTCATCAACACTGGTCGTAAGCATTGCGAAAACTCGGCCAACTGCGCCGAAGCCGCGCACCAGACCATCCCAGAAATAGCGATCCATCCAGTCAGACAACTGCGCGGCCGCCCAACTGAACGCAATCACCGTGCGGCCATAAAGTTCGTCGATCCACATTTTGTTGGCGAGGAACCGAAACAATGTCGGCTGCGCGTATTCGAGCGGATCGACCTCAGCCGAACGTTGTCGATTTTGCACGCCCGCTTCGCGATACATCCAAATGCCGAGGCCGAGGCCGGTGCCGACCAGCACGAGTGAAAGAAAGAGCATCGGCTGAATCAGGCGCGCGAGGTCGAACTGCACAGGTTCGCCCCTGAGATACGCGTGGAGCCACGGCCATGCCGGCGTGAGTACGACGCTGAAGAAAATTGCGCAAACCGCGAGGGCTATCAGAGGCATCGTCATCACGCGCGGGCTCTCGTGCGCGCGCTCCGAGGCGACGCGTGAGTTGCCGAAAAAGACGTAGATGATTTGTCGCGTCATATAGAGAGCCGTGAGGACGACGCCCGCAAGCATCAGGAAATATGGCGCGTGCGACCGCGGCCAATGCTCTGTTGCATGAAGAATTTCTTCTTTCGTCCAAGCGCCAGAAAAAAAGAACGGGACGCCGCTGAGTGCCATCATCCCGATGGCGTATGTGACAAACGTCACCGGCATGAGTCGCCGCAGGCCACCCATTTTGCGAATGTCCTGTTCGCCGTGGCATCCGTGAATCACGGACCCGGAGCCGAGGAACAGGAGCGCCTTGAAAAAGCCGTGCGCCAGCAAGTGCATGATGCCTGCTGCGACACCGCCGACGCCTAATGAAACCATCATCAAGCCAAGTTGCGACACGGTCGAATAAGCGAGGATCCGTTTGATGTCCGCCTGCGCGATGGCGATAAGCGCCGCCATCAGCGCCGTCGTCACGCCGATCCAAACGACGACGGTAAGTGATGAGGTCACACCGTTGATCCCGCCTAACGAAAAGAGCGGATACACGCGTGCCACGAGAAACACGCCGGCGGCGACCATCGTCGCAGCGTGGATCAACGCGCTGACGGGTGTTGGTCCTTCCATTGCGTCCGGCAACCAGACGTGCAGTGGGAATTGCCCAGACTTGCCAATCGCCCCGCAGAAAATCAGCAGCGCGATGAACCCCGCGACTGCGGGACTCGCCCCGAGCATGGCGAGGCCGGCACTTTCGAGACAGCCGCTTCCGCCATCGTAAAACAGAAGCGTCCCGCTGCGATTATAAAGCCAGAGCATCCCGAGAAAAAATCCCATATCGCCGATGCGCGTGGTGATGAACGCTTTTTTTGCGGCAGCCGCCGCGCTGGGTCGCTCGATCCAAAACCCGATGAGCAGATACGACGCGAGCCCAACCAGTTCCCAAAAAATGAAAAGCAAAAGCAAACTGTTTGCGATGACCAGGCCGAGCATCGCGCCGGAGAAAAACGACAGGTACGCAAAGAAACGGGTGAAATTTTTGTCCTCGGCCATGTAGCCGATGCTGAAGACAAAAATGCACAACCCGACGAGCGAGATCATGAGCAGCATGGCGGCAGCAAGCGGGTCGAGAACAAATCCGAGCCGCAATGTTTGATCGCCGAACGTGAACCAGGTGAAGTTCTGAACGGCGCGGAAGCTGTACGTTTGCAGCGTGGACACGAACGCGAAGATCGAAATCCCGAGGGCAAACACTTGCCCAATCACCGCGAGAACCGCTGCGCTTTTGCGGCGTGCGTTCGACAAACTCAGAATCGCGAGCGACGCCGCGCACGGGACGGCCGGGATCGGCCAGAGGTTAGTGACGATCCCCGAATTCATCCTTTGAGCTGATCGAGCTGATCCACATTGGTTGTGCGATAATGGCGATAAACGGCTATGATCATCGCCAGGCCAACGGCCGCTTCGGCGGCGGAGATTGCGATGGAAAAGAGTGCGAGCATCACGCCCACCGGCGGCTGATGTGGCTTCGGAGCAAAACGCCAGAACGCAATGAAATTCAGGTTCGCTGCCGCAAGCATCATCTCGATTCCAATGAGGATGAAGATGGCATGACGACGGCTCAGGGCAGCGAGCAGGCCGATGGAGAACAGCGCTGCAGAAACAATCAGAAAGATTTGCAGCGTCGGCGTCATCGTTTTTCCTCCATCACCAGGACAAGCGCGCCAATGAGGGCGGCGGTGAGCAGCAGCCCGATGCATTGCAATGGCCAGACGTAACTGGTCATTAACGCTTCCCCGATTCGTTTGACTGTCAGCGCACGAATATGCGGAGCGACGATGGAAAGCGACGGCGTTTTCAGAATCGACCACGTCAAACCGCAGAATAGGGCGACGGCGATGATTACTCCGCTCCAGTTAAACCCGCGATCTTTTTCAATATCGCGTCGGGTGAGGAGAATCGTGAAAACGATCAGCACTGCGACCGCGCCGATGTAAATGAACACCAGGGCCAAGCCCACGAATTCCGCGCCGAGCAAAAAGAAGAACGCTGCGATTCCTACGAATGCCACTGCAAAACTGAGCGCAGCATGCATCAGCTTTCGCAGCGTCGCAGCAGCCAGCGCCGCGGCGAGCGTCAAAATCGAAATGACAATGAATGCGGCGCCGTTCATTCAGCGAAGCGATAAACGCGCTGCGCAAATTTCCTTCGCGTGTCGAGCAGGATCGACAGAGCGGTGTAAACAATGGCAATCACCAAGAGCGACCACAGCCAGCCCCGCAACCCGCGCCCGGCATAATGCCAGACGGCAGCGGCGATGATACACGTGAACGCCATCGGCAACATGAATTTCCAGGCGACATTCATGATTTGATCGATGCGCGTGCGCGGAAGGGTGCCGCGGACCCAGATGTAAACGAAGAGCAGCACACTCAGTTTTACGAAAAACCAGACATAGGACGGAATGATTTCCAGCACGCGCACAGGCGCATGCCAGCCGCCGAGGAACAATGTCACGCCAAGCCCGCTAATCGCGAACATCCCGATGTATTCCGCCATGAAAAACGTCGCGTATTTGAATCCGGAATATTCGGTCATGTGACCGGCGACGATTTCCGATTCGCCCTCGGGCACGTCGAAGGGAGTGCGGTTCGATTCCACCAGACCGGAGACGAAGAACAAAATGAACGCCGCTGCGCCCCACGGTGTGAAGACAAACCAGCGCGGCACCAGGCCAAAGGTGTATTCGGCTTGCGCGGCCACGATTCGCTCTGGGGTGAGCGAACCAACGACCATCACCACGGGCAGCACAGTGATGATGAGCGGCAGCTCGTAGCTGAACATTTGGGCAATCGCGCGCATCGCACCGAGCATCGAAAATTTATTGTTGCTGCCCCAACCGGCCATGAACACCGCCAGTTCGGTAGTCGATCCCACGGCGAAGAAAAACAGAATGCCACCGTCGATGGTGAATGGCGTCATGTTTCGCCCATAGGGAATCACGCCGAGAGTGAGAATCGCCGTGGCGGCGATGAGGACCGGTGCCAGAAAGTGCACAATCTTGTCCGCCCGCGCCGGGACGATGTCTTCTTTGATCAGCATTTTGATTCCGTCGGCAATAGGTTGGAAGAGACCGAACGGCCCGACGCGGTTCGGGCCGTAGCGATTTTGTATGCGTGCCAGAATTTTTCGCTCCAGCACCGAGATGAGCGCGAAGAGCGTGAGGAATACAGCGAGTAGCGCGAAAATATTTGTTAGAATAGACACGACCTGGATCACCCAGCCGGGCGACCCTGCCAGCCACGACAGCAGCCATTGCTTGGCGTTGACGAAGACCTGGTCGATGGACTTGCTCATCCGGGATGAAGAAAACCGTTGATTGCCAGGTTAATCAAGACAGAACGCGGATGGACTTTCGTTTGAAATCGACCCGTAATCGGCCCGGGCCGCAATATTCATTTTTCACTTGAAATGGTTTTGGCTTTGCACCGAGCCTTTGGTACGGTACTTTTGGCGTTCGCAATGCGAACGCTGGTCTTGTTGCTCGCCGCTCTTCTTGCGAGCGCCGGCTTTATCCGTGGAGAGATCAAGGGTCCAGAGAATGCACCGATTGAGATCACTTCCACCGGGGAAACGACATATGAAAACGGGCTGGCTACGGCGCGCGACAATGTCGCGATTCACATTGGCAACACAGACATTTACGCCGATTACGCACAATATCATTCCGCCACGCACGACGTGGAATTGCGAGGCCACGTGCGAATCTATCGTGATATGAGCCTCTACATCGCCGAGAGCGGTGTTTACAACACGGAAACAAAAAAGATCCGGGCGATCAATGGACGCACCGAGTCGCAACCTTATTTTCTAAGCGGCCAGAACGTAACCTCACTTTCCGAGAACG
>QHOF01000035.1:6522-17744 GCA_003219335.1 Verrucomicrobiota bacterium
TACGAGAAAGACCGCGTGATCATGCAATACGTGACGGCATACGTCGGAAACGTGCCGGTTTTTTGGTGGCCGTACCTGTACCAATCGCTTAACGAGGCATTCAGTTTCACAATTACGCCGGCGTATTTGAGCTCGTGGGGACCGTCAATCCTCACTCAGGTGACGTTCCCGATCACAGACGACATCAGGGGGCGCGTCCGGCTCGATTATCGGGGTCGTCGGGGAGTAGCGCTCGGCTTCGATTCAACTATCGACTACGGGAAAGACGACAACAGCACTGCCAGGATCAGAACCTATTACATTCAGGATCAGAACCCGCTGCTGAATGAGACGGCGACACCGAGAAAGGATGTTCCCACCGGCCGATACCGGCTCAGCTTGGAAGATCGGACGAACTTTACCGATGACATTTACGGTATCGCCAATCTCACCAAGCTGAGCGATCCATTTGTTATGCAGGACTTTTACCAGGGCGAGTTTCGGATCGATCCGGTTCCAGACAATGTGATCGCATTAACGAAAACGGATCCTTTTTACACCATTACGGGCATCGCGCGTTTCCAAGCCAATGAATTCTTCACCACAACAGAACGTTTGCCGGAAGTGGTATTGGACATTAAGCGCCACGCACTTTTCGGTGGGCCCATTTTCTACGAAGGAGAGACCGGCTTTGCTGATTTGCGGTTACAATTCCCCAAAGATTCCGGTTTCGAGAATTACGGCACCACCCGTCTGGATACCTTTCATCAACTAACTTATCCAAACACATACTTCGGATGGCTCTCCATCGTGCCGCGGGTTGGCTTTCGCGGCACTTATTACGGCAAGACTTGGGACTTGGGTTCGACAGTGTTTGTGCCGCCATCAAACCCACTCGAGCCTGACTTTATTCTCCCGCCCCCAACTTCGGCTAACCCGGTCGCATTCGACGGAGACACATTCCGGACGGTTTTTAACACCGGCGCAGAAGCTTCCTTCAAGATCTCGCGTACGTGGGAGGATGTGCAAAGCCGCGCGTTTGGGTTGGACGGACTCCTGCATGTAATTCAACCATTCACGAACTTTTCGTACGTTAAAGAAAACGGACCTAACCCAACGTCAATTTTGGGGTTCGACCGGTTTCAACCTTCGACTCAGCTCCGGGCGATTGATTTCCCGCAGTTCACGACCATCGACTCAATCGACGATTGGACGGTATGGCGGATGGGCGTTCGCAACCGCTTGGAAACGCGACGCGATGACAGGACAATTACCTGGTTTGAGCTGGATACTTTCTTTGATGTGAACTTCGATAATCCGTACGACCGCACGGATTACTCAAACTTCTTTAACAATGTTCGTTTTACCCCCTTGCCGTGGGTCTCGTTCTCGGTCAACTCTCAAGTGCCGGCCTTCGCCAAAGGCTTTACGGAAGTCGATACCCTCGCCAATGTTCAACCGCTGGCAAACCTGCAAGTAAGCGTTGGGCACCGTTATTTGAATGACAATCCATTTTTCCAGAACAGCAGTCTGTTTCTGGTAGGCGGATATTATCGCATCGACGACAACTGGGGTGTGGGAGTGCAGGAACAATACGAAGCGACAACCGGGATTCTCGAACAGCAGCGCTACGCCATTTACCGGGATTTATCGAGCTGGGTGGCCTCCCTGGGCGCCGTGATACGAGAAAATGCCGGGGCCAGCACAGAATATGGGGTTCTCTTCACGGTAACGCTCAAGGCATTTCCAAAATTTGGATTCGATTTGAACTTCGATCCTGCGTCCGAAGGCCAATGAACGACACGTGCGTGTGACACCGAGATCGCTGGCTGGCTTCCGCCACTTGTGCTGCGGCTGATTCGCTCGCACCATTCTTCAATCATGGACCTTGCAATCATCGGCTCCGGTTACGTCGGCCTCGTGACCGGCGCCTGTTTCGCCGATGTTGGGCACAACGTCATTTGCGTCGATAACGACGCGCAAAAGATCAAACAACTGCAAGCCGGCGAGGTGCCAATTTATGAACCGGGACTTGAAGAAATAATTCACCGCAATGTCTCCGCGCGCCGGCTGCGTTTTACCGGCAGCATTCAGGTCGGCGTGGATAACTCGCAAATTATCTTCATCGCCGTTCCCACTCCGCAGCAACCCGACGGCGATGTCGATCTCAGTTTTCTGGAGAAAGTCGCGCGGGAAATCGCAGAGGTGTTGACCGATTATCGAGTCATTGTTGATAAGAGCACTGTGCCAGTGAAAACGGGCGAAAAAGTGGCGGAATCAATCAAACGATATAACCGCCACGGCGCCAACTTCGACGTAGTCAGTAATCCTGAATTTTTGCGGGAAGGTTGTGCAGTAGCCGATCTGATGCGCCCGGATCGCATCGTGATCGGAGCGCAAAGTGAACACGCCATCGATCTCATGAAGAAGCTTTATGAGCCGTTTATGGCGCCAATACTGGTGACGGATATTAATAGCGCTGAGCTCATCAAGCATTGCGCGAACTCATTCCTGGCGCTGAAAATTTCGTACATCAACGCGGTCTCGGCGATCTGCGAGGCCAGCGGCGCCGATGTCGAAAAAGTCGCTGACGGAATTGGCATGGATCATCGCATCGGCCGTGATTTTCTTAACGCTGGAATCGGATACGGCGGTTCTTGTTTCCCCAAGGATATTGCTGCGTTCATTACGATCAGCGAGCGGCTTGGCGCTTCGTTCAATCTGCTCAAGGAAGTGCAACGCATAAACAATGCTCAAAAAGAGCGTTTTCTGAAGACGATCCGGGAAACACTGTGGGTGTTGCGCGCGAAGCGGATTGCAGTCTGGGGTCTCACGTTCAAGCCAGATACAGACGACGTTCGTTCGTCCGTGGCAATAGAACTGGTGACAAACCTCCTGCGCGAAGGAGCGCATGTGGTTGCCTACGACCCCAAGGGAATGCAAAAAGCCCGCGCCGTGAAAACGATCGCCGACGCAGAATTTGCTTCATCGGCTCTCGAAGCAGTGAGCGATGCCGAAGCGCTGGTCGTCGGCACGGAGTGGAATGAATTTGCCAACCTGGATCTCGCAGTCGTGAAAGAGAAAATGAGGACGCCGATCGTCTTCGACGGGCGAAATCTGCTTGATCCTGAAACCATGAGGCGATTGGGGTTTCATTATTATTCGATCGGACGCGCCAGCGTGAAGCCGCAGTAACGGCAGAAAATATGGCGCAGCTCTCTGCTCGCCAAGTTGCGCTGACCGCCTCGCGGCTGTGGCGAAAGGAAAAGCGCTTCGCCGACTCGATCATCTCGGGGCTTCTTGCAAAGGCTGAACTTACTCCTTCCGATGGCGCGTTTGCGATGGAACTGTTTTACGGTGTCCTGCGCAATCTAACGCTGCTGGATTTTTGGATCAGTTGCCTGCGCGCTTCGCGGGTTGAGAGCGATATTCGGGATATTCTGCGGCTCGGATTGTACCAACTGTTCCTGCTCAAAACGCCTGAACACGCAGCAGTCCATGAGACGGTGGAGCTTGCACCGCAAAGACAGCGAGCAATCATCAACGCAATGCTGCGGGCCGCAACTCGGCGGCGAAGCGACTTGCTCGCCCGCGCCAATGCGCAGCAGTTATTCGTTCGAACGTCGCATCCGCAATTTCTGATCGAACGCTGGCAGAATCAGTTCGGCGCGGAACACGCGAAAGAGTTGTGTGAATGGAACAATCGCCCCGCCGCAATTTATGGCCGGACCAACCGTCTAAAGATCGGCTACGAGGAATTTCTCCGACTGTGTCCAATGTCCCGTCCACTGACGGCTGATTCCGACTTTGTCGAATTGGACGCGTTGCCTGTCAGCGCTCTCGAGCAAGGCCACTGTTACATTCAAGATCCGAGCACAACAATTGCCTGCCACATCCTGGATCCCAAGCCTGGAGAAAAGCTCCTCGATGCGTGTGCCGCTCCGGGTGGAAAGACCGGTTACATCGCGCAACTCATGCAGAACCGGGGAACCATCGTGGCCTGCGATCGCGACGCCGATCGGCTGCAAATCCTCAAGGACAACATGGCGCGCCTCGGTGTGGTAATTGCGCAGATTTTGCGGCACGATTGGACACGCGATCGCGTTCCGCCGGAAATCGCATCGGTGGCGCCCTTTGATCGCATTCTGATGGACGCGCCTTGCAGCAACACTGGAGTGATGCGCAGGCGCGTGGATCTCAGGTGGCGATTACGACGAACCGATTTCGATCGCATGCAGCAACGGCAGATAGAGATCGTTCGCGCGCTTATCCCATTATTAAAACCGAAGGGCGCGCTTATTTACAGCACGTGTAGTGTCGAGCCGGAAGAAAATGAAGAGGTCGTTCGCCGCATCCTCGCGGAGACGCCGATCCTGCGCTTGGAAGCGGAAAGATATTCGCTGCCCTTTCGCGACGGTTTTGATGGCGCATTCGCGGCGAAACTTGTTCGAAGCGCGTAGTAGCTGTGGCCGTCGCCCTGTGGGCGGCACACCACGTAGCTATTGAGCGTCTCAGCGTCACGCTTTCCACGTACGTGGTTAGCGTCGCATGAGCCATCGCGCTCAGCCGGCGATTCGTCAGCGGCTTTGACTGGCGAAAGCCTTCGGAGTTGAGCGTTGTAGGCGCGTCATGTTTATAGAAACGCGCTCATACACCAGATTCTTAGCCCCGTCAGGGGCGGCATGTTCTTCTTGTCACACATGCCGCTCCTAACGGAGCTTGGGATATCTTTTTTGCCTTCGATCTATAAACATGTCGTGCCTCTGGCGCTCGACCTTTCCCCCACTCAACGCCAAACAGATACCTTTCCACACGAAAGCGACCACAGTTGCATCCGTCCCGGCTGGTGGAATGATAAACGTCTATGCACGACGATCGGTTCGACAAACTCGCAAAACTCTTGGTGGAATATTCCATTCGTCTCAGGCGCAATGAAACGGTCCTCATCGAAGCGTTCGATATTCCCGATGAAATGACCATCGCCCTGATACGCGCGGTGCGGAAAGCGGGCGGGGTGCCCCTTGCGCAGACCTATCAGACCCGAGTGAACCGCGCGCTCGCGCTGGAAGCCTCGGATCGACAGCTAAACCTGATGGTAGGCCACGAGCTCACGCGCATGAAAAAAATGAACGCGTACATCGCCGTGCGCGGCAGCAACAACGTCACCGAATTATCTGATGTGCCGCCGGAGAAGATGAAATTGATTGGGCGAAAAATGCGCCCAGTGCAGGACCAGCGAGTTAAAAAAACAAAGTGGGTCGTTTTACGCTGGCCCACTCCCTCCATGGCACAGCTTGCCGGGATGAGCACGGAGGCATTCGAAGACTTCTACTTCGATGTGTGCACGTTGGACTATCGCAAACTGCAACCCGGCATGAAGGCGCTCCAGCGGTTGATGCAAAAGACAGACCGTGTCCAAGTCAAAGGTCCCGGCACCGATCTGCGTTTCAGTATCAAGGGAATTCCAGCGGTGATCTGCGGCGGCGATCGCAATATTCCCGATGGCGAAGTTTTCAGTTGCCCGATGAAAGACTCCGTTGAGGGACACATCACGTTTAATGCGCCAAGCATTTACCAGGGAACCGCTTTCGATGGGATCCGGCTTGAATTCAAGCAGGGAAAAATCGTCGCTGCGACCAGCAACGAGACAAAAAAGCTGAATAAGATCCTCGATTCAGATCCGGGCGCCCGCTACGTCGGCGAATTTTCGCTCGGCTTTAATCCCCGGGTATTTCAACCGATGCGCGACATATTGTTCGACGAGAAAATCGCCGGCTCGTTTCATCTCACCCCGGGACAAGCGTATGAGGAAGCAGACAACGGCAACCGGAGCCAGGTTCACTGGGACATGGTGAGTATCCAGCGTCCCGATTACGGCGGCGGCGAAATCTACTTCGACGGCAAATTGATCCGGAAAGATGGAAAGTTTCTTCCAAAGCAACTGCGTTCGCTAAACTGGAAGTGACTGTGCAACCCCGGACCGCGGTAGCACCGGAGACCTTCGGCGCGGCAAGCAACACCCCCCTGCTACTACAGCCACGCGCGATCGTTTGCGCGTCTCTGAAGCAGGAATAGTGGTCAGCCCCGCCGGCATCACCGATTCCGGCTACAACTGATCAGCGATCGCGTGAAATTTTCGCTGCGGCGAAAATTTCTACGGGCGCGGTGCTGGTGTGGGACGAGGTCTCGGTGCGGGCGAGGGCCTTGGTGTAGCCGTAGGTGTGGCCGTAGGCGTTGCTGTCGCAGTTGGAGTTGCTGTGGCTGTCGCGGTTGGGGTCGGAGAAGATGTTGGCGTGGGTGTCGGACCCCCTGCAGTGGCGCAGTATCTTCCGCCGGTGTTCCAAAATATAGGGCCGTTAGTAGTTCCGCCCCAGACGATCATTTCGCTGCCGGTCCACACCTCCGTGGGAAGCCATCGTCCGGAAGGCGCATTGGTGGTGCTGGTGGCTGTCCAAGTGTCCGTGATGGGGTTGTACCTTCCGCCGGTGTTCAAATAGCTGCCGTCAAATCCGCCCGAGACGATCATTTCACTGCCGGTCCACACCGCCGACCGCGCCTATTGCAGCCGCGAGGGCTGCAACGAAAAACATTGAACAAAAAACACGGCGCAATCGTGATGGAGTGAATGTGGGGCGTGAATTGTTACTCATAGGATTGTTTTACGCGGCTCCGCTTGCGCGGCGCCGCGTAGATTGGACCTGCTTGCTCGCTACCGGGAGTTAGCCACTGCCAAACGTCACTGTGACCTGGTTAGAGCAGTTTGTACTGCCCGCTTCGCACACCCTATACGTATAGGTTCCTCTACCAGTCCGATTGATGTGATCGGTGTAGAAACCCCCTTGGTTCGGCACGGTGGCGATCAGCACGCGGTTGCGATAGATGTCGATGTTACCTGAGGTGGGTCCACTCCAGAAGAGGTCCACCGTTTGCAGGCCATGCACCTTGTAGCCACGCGCGTACAGGGTGATCTGTCCCGGGCACCCCTCCAGCGTGTACCATTGCCCGCGGGTAGCGCGACCACCGGAGCCGTTGCAGAAGTACTGGTCAAAGGAGGGGTCGTCTTTCTGCACTCCCGCAGTTGCGCTGCTGTTGCCAAAATCCACCGTGCCGTAGAACACATCGAAGGATGACTGCCCCTCGTACAACCTGAGCTCGAAATTGGCCCACGTCGTGGTGTTGGCGAAGTAAACGGCGCGCCATTCGATGTTGAAGATACGGTTGGGCGGAATCCCCGTTATCGAGGTGAAGATGCCGCACAGTCCGTTGGGATACGTCGTGCAGCCAGCCCAACCCAGATTGTCGGTCCTCAAATCGTCCCAGTATGGGAAGATGGCGTAGTTATGGGTCAGCCACGGCAAACACTGGTTGGTGAAGGCAGTGTCCAGAGTGGTGAACTGGGCATTGCCGTTGGACGACAGGTTCACCGCGTTAAACGTCTGGTCATACAAAGTGTAAGAGAAGGGCAATGCCACGGTGGTTACTTGATTGTCCCCGTGATTGCCGATGTCTGTCGTGCCTGGCACGATACTGCCCCTTATCTGGTGTATGTCGTAGTGGTTTGCAGGGCAAACTTCGGCCGTCATCCCTTGTATCATGCTCTGAGCGGCTACTGAGAACACGCCGATCTGTGCCAGCGCCAAAAAGACGCCGCCCAGACAAAAGGCTGAGTGGATTTGTTTTTCATAAGATTGTGAGGCGATAATAGCTTCTATTCTACCGTGCCGGTGAGGTCCCTCCCGCTGTTGCCTCCGTGATAGCTAATCCTTATGGTGTTAGCTCCGACGATAAGATCGGTGCCATCAGGCAGATTGCTGAAGGTTCCGCTGATCGGCGATTGAGAGGTGTTTTTGATTATGGTTAAGACCATCCCTTGGGGAAGTGTGCCGGTGCCAACGTCGCTGGCTAGGAATTGGGCGCCGATCGCGATCGTAACGCCCCTTGCTGTTATCGTCCCGAAAGCCAACTCGTCGCTATTGACGTGCCAATCGTAAACGCCATCGCTCCTAAAGGTGAGCTTCTTTTTCGCGGTAAAGCCATCGTCCCAGTGCACTAAGATGTTGGCTGGCGCGCCGCTGCCATTGCCGATGGTGAGGTTGCCGGCCACGATGCCGTCGCCGCCGATGGTGCCGGCGGTCACCGTGACGTTACCAGTGCCAGTGTTGGAGGCGTTGCCGTTTCTCTGGAGAAGAAGCGTACTGGCGTTCACGGTGGTGCCGCCGGTATAAGTGTTAGCGCCGCCGAGGGTGAGTGTGCCTGTGCCCACCTTGGTCAGCGAGCCGCCTGTGCCCGAAATGACGCCGTCAAAGCTGGTGCTCGTGTTGTTGGTGCCGACGGTAAGCTTGTTGCCGCCCAGGAGCACAGAGCCGGTGTCACCTTGGAGCGAGCCGATGGGTACTCCCGGAGGATCATGAGCGCTGATGTCGAGGGTGCCGCCATCCAGCACGACGCTAGAGGTGCCGCCAGTCGAAGAATCAAACAAGAAGTCGATCGTCTGAAGGCCGTGGACGGAATAGGTCGTTAGGTTACCCGCCGACGCGTTATTCATAAACATGATTGCACCGCCGTTATCAACATCGAAGTTTTGTATGACGCCAGAGTTGTTTGTCACGCCTGGACCAAAGAAGACCCAGATATCCTGACAATCAACGAGGTATGAACTGGCACCCGGCATGAAGACGATGCCGGCAACCTCCACATCAGCCGAGGTGGAGATGCTAGTGATATTCGAAGTACGGAAGCGCGCCGTGTCCAAAATGCCGGGCACTCGATTGGTGGACCAGTTGGCAGGATTGTTGAAGTTGTTATCGACGGGATTCAACTTCCACGTCGCAGTGACCGGTGTTTTACATTTGCCGTCGGTATCAGCATTGTAGATGGCCGCAATTTCGCTCGCCGAAAGGGCGCGATTATAGACCGACACTTCGTCGATCATCCCTTTCCAGTGGCCGCGCGTACCCTCGCCCGGATTGTAGCCAATCCACAGCGGCAGGCTGTTATCCTGATTGGCGGTGCTAAGCGTTTCGCTGTTTTCCGCCACGCCGTCCGCATAGATCGCGGCCGTTCGATTCTCTACGACTACTGCGACATGATGCCAAGTGTTGTCGATGACATCGGACACGGTGGAGAAACTGTTGCCCTGGCTGCCCGAGTCCAGGAACTCGAAGCCAACCTTGTTCGTCGAAGCTCTGCGACCGAAGGCGTAGCCGGTCGCAAAACCTTTATCGAGAATTCGGCCCCATTGCTCCATCGTAGGATCACCGTTGATCCACGCTTCGAGGGTGAAGTCATTCAGATTGGTATCGAAGGTATCGCCGACATCCACATAGCCAGTGGTACCATCCAAGACAAAGGCTTGCCCGACTTCGCCAGTCGCAAAGGTAACGCTGCCGACAATGGTCCCATTATGGCCGCCGATAATATCGTTGGCGTTGCCATCGCCGCCCCACCAGTCGGCTATCCCCGCAGGGGGCGTGACGCACTGTCCATGTGCAACGGAATAAGTACCTCCGAGCCCAATGAAGGTTAGGGCTAGGATGAAAGAAAAACGTGAGAACAAATGAAGGTGCTTCATAGATATGACAGGTTCCTGATCGTTAGGTGGAACGAGGAAGCCGATCGTTTCATGTCACGGCAGCGAATGCCCGGGAGAGTAAATCGGCACCGTGCCGCTCCCAGGTTGGTACCGGCAGTCGATATCGTAGTCTGGGTCACCGGGGTCCACGTCGTCCGAGTAACTCCCACGATTATTTAGCGTGACGTACTGCTTGCCGTCCTGGTAGAAGGACGAAGCATACGCTGACCAGCGAGAGCTGTCGGTGTACTGCCAAGAGCACGAATTGTCCGGATCTGTCATTTCGGAGCAGCCATTCTGCGTCATCGGCGCTATCCTCCCACGCTTCCATTATTGTCTCCCCGTCGTTCAAATACTCACTCAGAGTTTTTGCCAGATCTTCCTCTTCAGAACTGCTAACGAACACAAGACCGTGGTGCCCAGAGAAGATATGCAGGCCATGAAAGAGTGAGTGGAAGGAGGACTGCTCTGTGTAGCGACTCGTAGCAGTTCTGCCGTAACAGTAAGTCGCCGATGCTGTCAAGCAGCCCGTGTGAAGGAGATACTCAGCATCTCCAGTCCCCAACTGTGTCAGATTAGTCGTAGCTGTGTCCGCCGTGTAGATCGCATCGAGTGATGGGTCAGTGTTTTCCGCCTCGAAGAATCGGATATTGCCATGTGCTCCGACGTAGATGAGATCCGACCAGTCCGCCCCGTACTGGTCGCACGGGGTTACTACGAATCGGCTATCGTGCCACGCTTTGCCAAGATTGGCTTCGCGTGATCCGGTGTCGAATTTGTCATAGAACTTTTTGGCCCCGTCATACCAAAAATCGCCGTCCGTAATGTAATAAGCGTGGAACGCGAAGTGACTTCTTTCCGCGCAGGAATCGGGACGCTGCATCCCTCTCATCTGGCTATCATCAGGATAGGTGGAGGTGAAAACGCTCATCTCGTCTGATTCATCCAGACTATATGAGCTGGCCAGTGATATATCTACAGAGATACCTGCGGTATCATCCCGGGGCACGCCGGCCGAATCAATGAATGTTCCAGAGCAACTTAGGCTGGGGATAAGGGCCGCAGGCGTCTGGTAATATGTGGGGCTGCAAGCGGTCACGTTCAGCGTCCACTTTCGGCTGCCATTCTTATGCAGCGCCTTGAGAACATCGCTCTTCAATGCATCGAATGTTTTTAACGTCGTGGCTTGCGGGGGGCGCACCGGCCAAAACGCTCGCAGGGAGAGGCCCGATGCCAGGCTTGCGCTGGGGTCAATCTCGACTGTTAGTGCAGAATTAATGACCTGCCGGCCCGGGAATGAGCGGTAGTATCCCACCCGCTCTGTAATTACCATGGGGCCTGTTGTATCGTCATCCACAACACGCGAGTGAATGTAGTCGGCGAATAGGAGAGCTTCCCCTGGAACTAATATCGGAACATGCCACTGCGCGATGGTTCCATCTGCAATCTGCTTCAGTTCATCATCGGATATCGGTGGCACCGCCGTTCGATAACGTGTCGTTTTTCTCGCTTTGACCACTGCGCTCGAACGCAGCTCAGGCTCCGCATCCTGCTTGTAGTAGGCGTCGATTTCGTTATTGACAACGGTTTTGCCGTACCACCGACCGCCCTCCTGCTGCTGAATGGCCTGCCGTGGAATTCCAATCGACCCTGCAAAAGTTTTCATGGTGTT
>QHOF01000035.1:17786-18221 GCA_003219335.1 Verrucomicrobiota bacterium
GTATCTACCAGGCGAACGGTGTTGTCCTGTCGCGCAAGAAACCTCACAAGATCGTTGTCGAACCTGGCATAGGTCTGGACGCAAATACCGTCATCTTCGCAGATAAGCTCTGAAGGGACGGCCTGGGAGATGGCCGAATTGGCATTAGGGCCTTGATCCTGAGCGTTACGGCTCTGCTGCGCTTTTGCGCTGCCCGCAGGTGACGCCGGGAACGCGCCAAAGCCGAGCAGTGCGAAAAAGACGCCGCATAGCATGATGAAAAGGCCGATTAAGACACGAAGATTAGTGAAGGCTGATTGGTTTTTCATGGTTCGCTCTTGTTGAATGGGTATAGGGATGGCAAGCTTCGTTTGATTTTTCTTTGCGCCGGTTCAACGCTTTGTCCTCAACTATTAATTGAAGACCCTCAGGCTGCACACTGCGGGTGGGGCGACG
>QHOF01000538.1:0-348 GCA_003219335.1 Verrucomicrobiota bacterium
GTCTGTTAGTTCTCGCGCAGTTGCTTCTCATAAGCGGAGGTGTCGTATCAGTACACGCCCAAGTCAACAAGTCGATTCGTTCCTACAAAGTCATTGAGGATACCAAAGTCTACCGCTTCCCAACCGAAAACTCCGAACAGATAGCATTAATTCCTTCTGGAACGACGGTTCACATAGTCGCTTCCCAAGTTGGCAATTGGGCACGAATCAGTCCCAGGTAGGACGACCATCTGGTTACATCAAAAAATCGAGCCTGGCGATAACCGAATCTAGTTCTTCTGAATCGACAGAGACGCCGACCGAATTTCCCAGAAATCCTCAGTCTAGTTTTCGCTCTAAAGAGTCACG
>QHOF01000538.1:537-2413 GCA_003219335.1 Verrucomicrobiota bacterium
AGGGAATTAGTGATCATTGATAAAATACCTTCAACAAAACGGTCTGAAGCCGGAGAACCGCAACGTAGCCCAAGTGTCGCACAGCAACTTCTGTCTCTAAAATCACAGGAGGTTTGCGCCGGCGACTCCATCCAGCTTACCCAGAATGAAACAGTTGCCGTTACATTCAAACGCGGTTGCAGAATTCTTTGGGTTTCATTTCCTCAGGGAGACGTAGAGGAAACCGCTCTATGGCCTTCCGGTCGAACTACAAAAATCATTCGAAGGCAGCCTGTCGGCGAATTCTCTTACCCTGAATGGCCGCCTTCTGTTATTTCCTTCAAGGCTATCACGCCGGCAAGTATCAGGTTTCTCGCCCAGAAGACGACTCCTGTCCAACAGCCTCCCGCAAAATCACCAACGCCGCAGACTCAGGCGCAATCACAACGACAACCTACACCGAGCCTACCAAGGATACCTATGCCAGCACAGACCACTTCTGGATTTAAGACTGATGACTACCTCATGGTGGCGCTCGCGGTCATTATAGGATGCGGCCTCCTCTACGCGATAATCCTGGCTGTCAAAACTCCTTCACCATTCGTGAAAGGCAACTGGTCTACTTTGATTGAAAACTTCCAGGCCTCGCCTAAGGAATTTTACGTCTCAGTTGAAAGGGCAATTGCGAGCCGGCAGGTGCCGGATATCAATAAGTCCCGCGTGGACTGGAAAGAAGGAGGTCTTTTCACGGCATTTCGGGAATATCTTCGCATAAGCCGCGAAAAACTTGTTTTCGATATTTGCGCGGCTCCATACGGGACCGGCTTCTTTATCTCTTGGTGGTTGGCAGAACTTCGACCGTCGGCAATAGGTCCGACTTTAGTCGTGTTAGGAATTGTCTTTCTTTTATACGACCGTCTCGCCTTCTATTTTGGCTTTGCAACAGCGTCTATTTACACTCTAATTGGATTAATTTTAATCGTTCTCTTGTTAGGTATTCTTGTGAACCGCAGCCCAGGGGCGAACTGGGTCAGATATGTTTTAGTAATTCCTCTGATTGGAAAGATGATCGAGCGGTTCTTTATGCCTCCCACATATTATCGGATGGATACCGAAGCAATGTTTAAGGCATCGATTGAGCAGTCTGTTAAAGAAGTTCTCAATCAGATGCTGCAGGCCAAAGGTCTGCGCGCACTGACTGAGCTTGAGCTAAAACCCATTATGCGGGATTTTTTCCAGAAATAGCTCCGAATGAGTGATAGGAACGAAATTGTTCCCGTTGGCGAGAACATTCCACTTTCGCCGGAAGAGCGCTTAACGGTCCAATTCGACGCCTGGGAGAAACGCGGCCGCGGCTGGAGCCTCTATCCCTACCCAGTAGAGCTTGAACCGCCATTCCGCCCCTTCTTATTCCACTTTGCATCAAGCACCCCGGTCTACGATGACGCCCGCAAGCCCACTTTCTTTAGCTCGCTGGCGGATCGCCTTTTAGGACGCACCGCAGCCCCCGTCCAACCAGTTCTGTTTCCTGAAGAGATCGAGCCTGAACCTGAAGCCGCCGTATTTTACGAAGACACCGACCTGATCGAATTGCAAATCACGCTTCCGCCCCACACGAAAACTTCAAGGGAAAGCACTGAGCAGTTTCTTCTCAGCCTGACTTATTGCTCGGAACCGCTGAGCTTCGAAATTCTGGGCTTTCCCGATCAGATTATCGTGCAACTCGTCTGTCGCAATCAGGATCTCTCTCAGCTAAAGCAGCAGCTCGCCGCCTATTTTCCGGAAGCTGGGGTTACTATGACCACCGGATACTTGCGCGAGCACTGGAATAGCGACAGAGAGAACGAAATAGTCATCGTCGACTTCGGCCTTTCCAAAGAGTTCATGTTGCCGATAA
>QHOF01000539.1:0-357 GCA_003219335.1 Verrucomicrobiota bacterium
GCTTCTGCGAAGGGGAGGAAAACCAGTCGACCTGTGCGTAAAGTTCCGAGGAGTGAAGTCCAATGGCAAGGGATCCTACGTCCACATCGAACACATTCATTGTGGAAATCAGTTCAAAAGCGACCAGAGCAAAAAGGGAATTTCTAACCATACAAGTCTTTTGATTTACGAGCGCTGGCCCGTGCACTCGACCTAAACCCGCCCATTCAAAGCCTGAGTGATCTTTCTGGCATCTTCCTTTCGGAGGCCGTCGACGTCCAGGTTGTTTGAACCCCCTGATGTCTCAAATACCAGCGTATCCCAGATGATACCCTTGAGATGGCGAACCGAAGCAATCTTGCCAAAGGGCATCGCCTC
>QHOF01000539.1:521-2853 GCA_003219335.1 Verrucomicrobiota bacterium
TACTGAGACCGCGAGGCTCCTTGAAACGCGAGCTTTTGTTCGACGATGCGCTCAAGGTCGCCGTAACCAACTTCTCCCACGACGAGCTCGCCGTTAACGATAAGTGTCGGCGTTTGAGTAACAGGGAACTCCGCTTGATCCCGACTCACTCGTTTTCCCGGCTTTCCCTTTCGTAGCGTCTGCTCGATCAGTTGAGGATCGAGCCCAATCTGCTTGAGCTGGACGTGAGCAAAGCGCTTGGTCGCCGTCTCATCCCAGTTTCTTTTGTCCGCTGACATAAATCTCTGGTGAATTTCCCAGAACTTCGATTCGCCATGGACCGCGGCGGCCTCGGCGATCTCAGCGAGGTATCTGCTGCCGTCACTTAGTGGGAAATGCTTATAGACATGCTGAACGTCAGGGAAATTGTCCAGAAGCGGCTGCCAAATTGTTTCCAGCTTTGCGCATGCTTCGCAGCCGTAGTCTCCATACTCCACAATGACGACCCGCGGCTCACTGCTGCCGCGCTTGTGTGCCCTGTTCAGATTCAGCCGGTTAACATCGAACGTGATCGGCACTCTGCCGAAAAGTTCCGGAGAGAGATCCCTACCCGTCCGAACGTCGAAAAGTCTGCCGACGAGTATATACTGGCGGCCCACCAAAAAGAGCATACCGGGAACGGAAACACCGTCGTTAGATTTCTTAAGCAGCACGGCACGTGCGAGGCCAAGATCATCGCCGACTTTTTCGACGATCACTTTCTCTGACCTGGGCCTCCAGCCCGCTCGGTCAAGGAACTCGAGAACTCTCTTCTGCGCGTGCATGTTATCGAATGAGATGCGGTCGATGGGCCAATTAAAGTGACGTTGGTATACAACGAAGCCCAATATCAGGGCACCGCTCAACGCCGTAAAAGCCAGAAACAAAACGATTTTCCCTTTGGGGTTGTATTTATCGAGCATCGATCCTCCTTCAATTAAGCAAGATGCAGCAAGTCACCGGCGTCCAGTACGCCCAGAGGTACTTGCCTCCGGTGCCAGGTTTTCCTCTGTTGTAATCCCAAGCCCGCGGATCAGCCCCCGGTGTCATGCAACCAGTCTCTGTGGGATAGCCCAGTTGGATCTCTTTTCCGCTCACTCCCGCGCTCAAATCCACCGCCCGGTACGAAAGAAGCGCAGAAGCGACGACGTCGCTGCCGTGAAATGCTCTGCCTTGCCTCGGATAAAGCGGACCCCAGAGGCCGATCATGGACGACTGTGCATCAATGCCCGGATCTCTAAAGTCATTATGCCAAAGCGGATCGGGCTCGGACGCATAGAAAGCAGTTCCTCCACCTTCACAACCCCACCTCGCAAGAAACGGCTGTTCGAGCACCATCACCTCCCACGGAACACCGAAGACATGACTCTCATAGAATTTTTCATTCATGATCGGCCCCGTCGCTGTCCGTACGCCACCGCCGCCGGTACCGGAAAGACCTATCACAGTCTGCGACGGAACCGATCCTCCAATCGCGCCGAAAAGGGAAGCCATAATTCCAGGAAAGCTTTCGCCCCATATTGAATCACCGGGAATATTGACAGTCTCGGAGACTTCATCAGGCCGCCAATGGCGCACCCGTACCCAGACTTGGCATCCACCCGGGCTACAGACGATCCGGCAGATGCCGGTGATCCGCCAGCGGAGACAGGAACCCCAGTTGAAAAAGGAGGCCTGAGATTCAAAAGGCACTGCCAGAATCAGAGACAAAAGGAGAATTAACGAAACGGAGAGTTTTCTCACTTCCATTTGACACTCCTGATCGATGCCCAAGCCATCTCCAAAATTTCAGCGGCTACACCGGCCACCTCTTCCCCTCCGCGAATCCGCTTTCTGACTTCCAGATAGTCCCTTTGTCCTTCGCCGCTCTCGCCCAACTTGTCCGCGGCTCGGAATATGTTCGCTTCAGACTTTCGCACCCAGTGGTTCCAGCGCGAATAGGCGCGGCGCCGAACCTTCCTCGCTTCCTCGATGCTGAGATGGAAACGACGGCAGAGCTTGAGTGCGCCGAAGGATCGGTAAAAGTCCGACCGGCCTCTTCGTTCCAACACAAAGGTGGTTCCCTTTGATTCGTAGAGTCGCTCGGCCTCTTTGAGAATTTCGTTGGCAACGACCTTCAGTTCGAGCCTTTGATTTCTGGCCGGCACACGGATGACTTTGCCGCCGTAACCGGCTTCCCAGAGCTGCTTGAGTATCGAAGGCGGGAGAGTCATCCGTACGAAGCTTAGCAGGCGGTTTTAAGGTCGCACCGCGCGAAAAGGTGCAAACACAAGCCCGTGGAGGTCCATTTCCCGAAAGGATCTACAAGAGATTC
>QHOF01000039.1 GCA_003219335.1 Verrucomicrobiota bacterium
GGAAAGTGCAAGCAAAAGCCTTTGCAACAATCGAAACCAACGTGAATAGCGAGGGAGTACAAAGCTAAGGATTTGATAATCATCTAGAAGGCTTCTCCGAGAGGCAGTAAGGTTGGCGGAATAAGCCAACCCAACCACTCAAAGGAAGAGACGAGATGAAACTGTACGGAGCGATTGATTTGCACTCCAACAACAATGTCACGGTGCTGATCGACGAGAAAGAAAAAGTCGTCTATCAAAAACGCTTGACCAATGATCTCCCGTTGATCGTTGAGCGGCTCTCGCCGTATACGTCATCGATTGAGGGGATCGTAGTGCAGTCGACCTACAATTGGTACTGGTTGGTCGATTGTCTGATGGAGAAAGAGCACCGGGTGCAGCTGGCTAACACGGCGGCGATTCAGCAATACGAGGGGCTGAAATACACCGATGATCACAGCGACGCCCGATGGCTGGCGCACCTGTTGAGACTGGGAGTTTTGCCTGAGGGATACATCTATCCGAAAAAGGAGCGGGCGGTACGCGATCTGCTTCGCAAGCGCAGCCAACTGGTGCGTCAAAGGACAGCCAATCTTTTAAGCATTCAGAATCTGGTGACCTGTAACACCGGCTCATCGATCAGTGCCAACCAGATCAAAGGGCTCGATACCCGAAGGGTCGATGAGCTGTTGGCGGAAGGGGATCTCGCCCTGTCCGTGAAGGCGAACCTGTCAGTGATGCGCAGTGCGAATGAACAGACTGAGCTTTTGGAACGTGCTGTCACAGAACGAGTCAAACTGAGACCTCAGAAGCTAAAAGGGCCAGGTCTATTGATTCTTGATGTGCCATCGCAACACAGCCAGCCTCGGCATCTTCTGGGTCAGAGATGGAAGCCTGGAACAGTCCGACAATCTCCCCGATTCCAACGTTCTCGCCGATGAAATCTGAAGACCTCGAAGGCGCCCTCGAGTAGTTCCATGAAAATCACCATGGATATGGGAGCCGACGTGCTTACAGAGAAAGATCAATAGATAAGCAATAAATTTTGAAATTGCTTTCCTAACTCGCCGTTACCGTCCTCCATTGTTTCTTCACTTTGCCTGCCTGCACTGAATCATCGGTCAATTGAATCTTCAGGCGAAATAAAATCTTGACAGCCTTCCCACATGTGAGGGAAAAAGGGGACATCTCTAAACGGGACGGTGCTGTCAAGCACTCACAGGTCGATTTTCTCCGTTTAGTCGTCCGTGATTTGAAAAACGGGCCTCCGTATTTCGCTTATAACGCACGATCTCTGTCGGGGATGAAATTAAAAACCGTGTTCGTGCTCGTGATATCAATTCTGCGCCAGTTCCAAATGTTCAATCGCTACTCTTCATTTAAGTCGTTACAGACTGCGGTCTCGTTACGTGTTCACGGGAATTAGATCAGCATGGATTCCTGAACTGAGATGGATATTCGCCACCGGTTGCGGTAAGAAAGTTTTAGTTTTCCATTTTCGGCGGCACCTTCTATGCGCGCGTTGTCCGCGTGATATAATTTGAATATCCAGATCTGGGGGGAGGAACAGTTATGAAAACCCTGAGTTTTGCCGTGGTCGCAGCATGTGTGTTGGTAGGGTCGGGCTGCTTTGTCGAGACCCATGGTGGCGACCCGCACCGTGGGTGGTGGGAAGAGCACCACCGGGGAGAAGCGTACCAGGTCGAGCGCGCGGAGCGCGAGCATCGCGAGTACTGCAGGCGCTCCTATGACCGAAGCTACGAGGGTTGGTATCGATAGCGGGAGAGGCGCTGCGCGCCAGTTTCCGGCTACACCACGTTCGGGGTCTTGACTACGCCGTGTCCGGATGCGGATCGCATCCGTTATTGGGTGATTCTGGCGCTCAGCCAAAAATACCCCAGCAAAATTTCCTGGTCTAGAAAAGGCGAGAAAAGGGGGACGCGAACCTTTTCCCTCACCTGACGTTTAGACCCTGCAAATCAATCGTATACGAATTGATTAAACCAATGTTGGCCCTGTGCGGAGATATCTTTACTCTCGAAATTCTCCTGCACTCGAAGAAGATAATGCCAGTCAGATGCCCGAATTGCTTTTCGTTTCTTTCCTCGCGCTTTGGCCATCCAACTAACCTTTTTTCGTCCCCTTCTCATCACGCCATTGTCGCAGCAGGTTGAGAAACATCTCGCCACTGGTCGAGAGCGGCGTTGCTTGTGAAAGACGATGTAGCTGGTGCCTTCCATCTGAAGACCTGAGATACGCAGCTTCTTGAAGACGCCGCTCGCGAGCCCTTCCTTCACTGAGTCTTCGTACAGAAACCCCACTCCCAACTTCTTGCTGACGGCCGTTTTTATTACTTCCGGCGAGTCGCAACGCAGGACGACGTTGAGCCGGTATCCTTGATTTCCAAGCTCTACCAACAACGTCTCCGCGCCTATAACGGCACCGAAACATCCGGATAAGACGATGATGATTCTGGGTTGCGTGGGCTTCAAAATCGCGCTTCTCCGATTTGAGCGAAAATTGTCTCTACCTCATGCCCTTTATCATCAAACTCTCCATGCCTAACCGACTCCTTAGCCGCGATCGGCGTGGCGAAGTTTATCTGGGCGGCATTGAAGTCCTCGCGAATCCCTAAAATAGGAACACGCCCGCTTGCGTCCTCTAGATAGTCAGCAACGTAGGTCAGCAATGAGCTCGGGTAGATGTGGATGCTATCGCTCTCTTCATCCTTGGGGTTCAGCATATAGATGACGAACCGATTCTTCGGCACTGCCGAATTTCCATTAGCGGAAAAGGCTTCTGTGACTCGCTTGATTGTGATGGCCGGCGCCATGAATTGGATTGAGGCAAGCTGAACGTTCGGGATGCTACCTAACAGGGTTGTTAGAACGTTTTGATAAAGCCAGCCTAAATAAATACTTCCAGCGCTGTGGCCAACGAGGTGAATCTTGTATTTTTCGTTGGGAGTCAGAGACATGGCCTCAAAAAGCTGTTTCGCAAAAAGAGCCGCTCCGCCTTTGGCAGTCGATGCACCCTGGGAGCGGCCTTTCATTTCGTTCCAAAAAGCCTCACGGGCTACAGGCGCCAGGCCGGCCCCGAGTTTCTTCTGCGCCTCGCGCACTATAGCTCGAGTCCCTTTCTTTATTTTCTCCCACGCGTCCTGCCAGCTGAACCCGGTCGGTCCCGTCACGTCATCATCGCTCTTTAGCCAACCGATGATGGATTCATCGATCCCCGATTCCCACACGAAAAAATAAGCGCGTAGGTCATTGCTGTTTGCGACAGACCAGAGACGGTTTGCCGTCTCAGCGGAGTACGCCTCGGAGTTCAGTCCCCCGTGCGCATAAAGGACAACGTGTCGATTGCCATCTTTAAGGACAGGTGTTGTCAGAACCCGTTGAGCCATTGAGGGAAGCTCTTCTTCTTTGGTGGCGAGCAGACCGCCGCTGGAAAGCGCTCCCTTGTCTCCGGTGTTGATGATGTACGGGAGCACCTGCGGGTCGAGTTCCAGTCCTTGGGCCGCCGTTCCCGCCCGGGTCTCCTTTTCTCCACCGGCGAAGCCCACAACAAAAATTTTCGGCGTTCCCGCCGAATCCCGAGTTTCAGGGCCAGGACGCGCCACCCATGCATCCTGACGATTTTCAAACCAATCTTCGTATGCGAGGAGAGCATAACCTCCTGATCCCCAACTCCTGCCCCATGAATTTTGAATTATGAATCCGTCCGGGGTGTAGCCGACGATCGCGAATGCATGAAGACCGGTGTTCCTCGTTTTTGGTGGAATCAGTTTTGGTTTACCGGCTCCTTGAGCTTTTAAATTTTCATTCTGCCAACCGGCATGAACCCAAGACGACGCTAAGACCGCATCTCCCTCGACTATCGCCGCCTGCAGATGGCTAACATCGGCATCGACGATCCGATAGTAGGCTCCGATAGGTCGACGTAGAGCGTCGCGCGCTCGGTCCGGGGTTAATTCTCGATCGGGACTGCGTTTGTCCTTAACATGGTATGGCCAAAGTTTTTCGGTTGTTACACCATGCTTGTGCCATCCTTTCATGGCCCCCCGAGGGCTGGTTCCTTCGTAATCTTCTCCCTTCCACTCGTCGTAACGGCGAGCCATCTCATATAGCATTCGAGTGCTTACAGGATCGGATTTTTTTCCTCGCTGCTTAGGTGAAGCGCTTCGCTCGCGGAGATTGAGGCTTACATTAATAACGGTGGCAAGCGCGAATCCGACACATGCCCCTTCAGTCAATTGATCGAGCACAGGCGCATAGCCACGATGATCCACATTTTCCGGTAGTAAAAAGAGTGATGGTTGGAAGATGTAATCACTGGCATCTGAATCATCCGACCTTACGTCAAGTGTGCGCAGGGGAGCATCTTTCGAACGGCTGGATAGAAAAAAATTAGCCATTGTAATCTCCTTTCATTTAACGGGATCTTGCTAGAGGAAGAACGCCTGGAGGAATCGTTTTTGACGAACGCGCTGCCGCATAGTTTACGGAGGCAAAGCCGGTGAACTCGTCAGAGAATTTAGTCTTCCCGTAGTGCGAACAGTGGCGACTATGGCAAGGTCCTTATCCTTTTTGCGTCGCTTTCTCCATCCCGCCATTGTCGAAGCAGACTGAGAAACACCTCAGCGCCGGCCGAGAGTGCGCGTTGCTTGTGAAAGACGATGTAGCTGGTGCCTTCCATGGGAAGGCCTGAGACACGCGGCTTCTTGAACGCACCGCTTGCGAGTCTTTCTTTCAATGCGTCTTCGTACAGAAATCCCACTCCCAACTTCTTGCGTATTTATTCCTTGTCCGATGCCTTGGGATCCTGGATCAACATGTGTGAGCTATGTTCTATCTTTTTTTCTTCCGCGGCGGATTCATCCCCGCAGGAATGGGTTTGGCCGGTGGCTTTGACGTCTTAGCAGGGGCGCCCCGACCACGACCGCCAGCTGCGCCGCCTGAAGGGACGCTGGTAATCCCGGAAGGCCGAAGGGCCAGCAACTCCCGTTGCAGGTTGTAAATATCATTGGGATCGTAGTCGCGGTGCCACCACTTCTGTGCGTTGCCGCAGGGGCTAAGGGAGAGGGGATTCACGTTGGTCGCCGCCTGCAATGCAGCACGGAACTGGTAGTGATCCACCAGGCGGATCGCTTCCACCGCAAATGCTGACGCCACCTTCGGATCGTAAATAGCCAACAGATTGTCGCCGTTCTGTTGTTCTCCGCCTTCGGCGAGGTTCGACGAGCCAGTAAAAACCACGGGATTGGCGTCATTGAAATCAATGACAATAAATTTGTCGTGGATGACCTGGCCCGGTCCTCCGCGCCACTCCTGGTCGAACGGCGGAGGCACGTGTTTGTCCAGGGCTGCGAATGGCACCAGGACACCGGGCTGCCCGGGTTTGTACACGGTGAATCCAGCCTCTGACTGCGTCATGCCGTAGGAAAATACTTTGCCGCCGAGGTGCAAATTCTGCAGCGTTTGCAGGACAGGCCCGCTGCCGCCCAATTCCATCACGGCAAACAATACGGAAGAGTTGGCTTTATTCAGCGCATTCTGCACTAGGTCGAGCGACACAGAGGCGTTCTTGTGAGGAGCGAAGCTCACCGAGAATTTTGGAATATTGGGCTGGTTGGGAAAATCGAACCACTTGGCGGCCAGAGGCGAACCCGAAAAGCTGCTCATTTCGATGAAAGCTTCCTCGAAAACCTGCTCGTAAAGACCGGCAACCTGCGAGTCGGTGAACAGCATCACGTTATTGGCCTGTACATAGAGACCGCGCACGGAGAAGTTGGCAGAACCGGTAAGCACCTTTGTCGGCACACCATTTCTCTTCTGAATGATGACCTTGTCGTGCGCGAAACGTTGGAAGTGTCCCTGCTTCACGTTGGACAGGCCGGCGGAATTCACCAAGCGGGTATGGGCCTGTACTTCGAGTGCCGTGCCAGTGTGCAACGACGCATTGTCGAGGAAGGCGCGCAGGCGAGGTCCCAGCGCTTCCAGCATCTTGATTATGTCAGGTTCATCGAGATCATAGGCGAATAGGTCCACTGTTAGGGAAGGGTCTTTCACGCACTCCTGGAGTAGGCCAAAGATCATGGTGCGCGCGTGGTAGCCGAGCCACTCGTACTGGGCTTGGAAGGGCATGGTGTCGTAATCGAGAGTTTTGGGCTCCTGTCGGATGTCCTTGTTGTTGAACTTGGCGGCATAGGCCTGGGAAGTCAGGTATCCGCGAGTGAATCCAAACTCAAAATTGCCGTTTTGCTGCGGAGCGAGTTGTACGGTCGCCTCATCCGACGGTCCATCGACCAACGTCGAGCCCTGGCAGTAGCGCGCGGTGACCTTGTAGCGATAAGTGTGTGGAACCGTCCCTCCCGGAACCATGTCAGGCGGAAAGTCTAACCAGTGAAACTTCTGGAAGGGAGCGGCCTGCGAAGAGGTCCACACACGTTGCTCCGGAGTCGTGTTAGTCGTCATCTTTGTACTGAAGTTAAGCCGGTTGAAAAGGTAATAGGGCTGGCCTGTGGGTGGCGTGCATTGGATAGCAAAGCCGGCCAAGTCATTGCTATTTAACTGCTGCGGATCCAGACTGAAAGCGAGAAGAACCGCGCCGTCACCTGGATAAGGGGTGAGCGTAAGGGGCTTCGAGGCCATAAAACGAACACAGCGGAAATTCTTTAAATGCGTTCACAGAACCCATGTTACCGTGGTCATAACCTGCTTGTTGGTTCCCCGTCCAAAATTTTTTTCTAATCTTATGCCATAGCTATTTGGCTATTGCTGTTTCTGGAGAAGAGTCTGATTTTGTAATCCTCTTCCAAAACTTTGAGCTGCTTTGACAGCGACGGTTGGCTGATGTGCATCACCTGCGCTGCTTTGGTAATATTCCCGTGTTTGGCTACCGTGGCCAGAGCGGTAAATTGTCTAAAGGTCATTGTTCATCTCCCAAATTTGACTCGCCCGAGGAGTTGAACCTGGTGTGCGGAAGTGTGGGAGCAAGGGTTGTACCAATGCTCTTGAGGTGCAGTAGACGAGTGAGACGCTATGAATTTACGATGGTTTTTTCGCCGGGATCTTAGACCAAGAAGAAAGAACCGTCAACGAAATTCGCGGGACACGTAAACATCGTTACCGCCGGCGTTGCTATCTCCGCGGTGTTTTAGCAGTCGGTGTATTGGAATAGAGGAATTCCGCAAAGGTTGCGGTTGCGCCGACGGTGCGATCTGGGCGAAGTTTGGCGCAGCCGGCACCAACGCGACACTCTATCCTAAACTCATCTCCCCCTTTGCG
>QHOF01000040.1 GCA_003219335.1 Verrucomicrobiota bacterium
ATCTTTGCTCGTTGTTGCTTATCCCCCTCACAGTACTGACACCTTAGGCGACTCTTTCGGGGATGGATAAAACGTCGGGACCGAGGGCTAAGCTTTGCCGATTATGTTACCGCACGCCATGGTACCGGGTGCCATCCAATTGACAGATACACGCCTAAACGAGTCCTTGTCAGAAAGCCACCCAATCGCGTAAGATCCGTAGAAATTTATTTTGTTACGAGGATAATCCCGTAGTCATCAAGCAATGCCGACCCCCGAAGACAAAGCCAGCGAAAATAT
The DNA here is from genome assembly GCA_003219335.1 of Verrucomicrobiota bacterium. Taxonomy (GTDB): domain Bacteria; phylum Verrucomicrobiota; class Verrucomicrobiia; order Chthoniobacterales; family UBA10450; genus Udaeobacter. The sequence continues at coordinate 280 of QHOF01000040.1, forward strand.
CGACCGGCTGCCCAGCCAAGCCGCCTGGGCCGCGCGCGATCAGAGCGACGCGAACATCTCAGCGTACCGTGGTCTTGTGCGCCGAAACTTTACCTCAAAACAGAGTCACGGGTTTGCGGACTACCTGCTCTACGTTGATGGTCGAGCTGCTGGTGTCATCGAGGCGAAAACAGATGGGGGTTACACTCACCGGCTTCGAGACCCAGTCAGAGACGCAACAAAGTCGATATTCTACCCTAAGATTTTAACCCAAGAGCGAAACCTGCCGTCCAAATCGAGATAAGTTTCATGGAATACGTTGTATGGACCATTGGTGGATTGTTTGTCGGGGCCGTACTGGCGTGGCTGGTCGCTACCAAACGTGCGCAATCCGAGCTTGTAAGCAAATTAGGAGAAGCTGAGCGTAGAACCACTACCTCCGAGACGAAAGCCGCTGCTGCCGAAGCGACTACAACTGAGCTTCGCAGGCAATACGAAGAGGTACGCCGAAAGGGGGACGATGAGCTTCAACAATTGAGAGTGCATCTGTCATCTGAAAGTGAGGCCAGAGTTAGAGCAGAAACCGAAAATGAAGAACTCGCCCAACGGCTGGAAGATGAGAAGCGGCTCCTCGCGGAGGCCAGGGAAAAATTGACAGATACCTTCAAGGCTTTGGCAAGTACTACCCTTGAAAGCAGCAACAACGCTTTTTTGTCCCTTGCTAAGGAAACATTCGATAAAGTCCTCGCGGAAGCGAAAGGCGACCTCGGAAAACGAGAGGAGGCGATCACCGGGTTAGTGAAGCCACTTGCCGAATCGTTGAAGACGTTCGATGAACACGTCCGTAGCCTGGAAACCACCCGCCAACAGGCCTATACAAGTCTCGAATCGAATCTGAAAGGGCTCACCGAGAGCCAGGAAAAGCTCCAAAAGGAAACCGCGAATCTGGTGACAGCCCTGAGAACCCCGCAAATCCGCGGCAGATGGGGTGAAATGACTTTGAAGCGGGTTGTTGAGCTGGCTGGAATGTCCGAACACTGTGACTTTACCGAACAGCTAAGCGTTTCAACCGAGCAAGGGCGTATTCGCCCCGATCTTATCGTTCACCTCCCCGCCGGGCGCGAAATCGTGGTTGATGCCAAAGTCTCACTTGAAGCGTATCTCGATGCCCTCTCCGCAGAGACTGAGCAAGGTAGAAAGGAAGCTTTGGCACGCCACGCTACACAGATTCGATGGCATATGTCGGCCTTATCTGCCAGGATCTACTGGGAGCAGTTCGACAAAGCGCCAGAGTTCGTCGTGATGTTTATTCCTGGCGAGTCATTCTTTGCCGCCGCAGTGGATTCTGACCATCAGCTGATAGAAGACGGCATGAAACAACGCGTCGTGTTAGCAACCCCCACTACGCTTATCGCGCTTCTCCATGCGGTTGCTTACGGTTGGAAACAAGAACAAATTGCCGAGAACGCTCAGGCTATAAGCGAATTGGGCAAGCAACTTTACGAGCGAATGAGAACGCTGGCCGAGCATATTTCCGACATTGGTACGGGCCTCGAAAAAGCCAGCGGCGCGTACAACAGCGCTGTTGGCTCTCTTGAAAATCGGGTGCTGCCTGCGGCTAGGCGCTTCAAGGAACTCGGTGCCGCGTCCGGTGATGAGATCGCGGTCATCGAACCCATTGATACTCAACCACGGCAACCGACCGTTCTTGAGCTCAAGAAGGAAAGTCAGTGATTGCTTTGAGTAAACGATCATGAGTAACGGAACCAAGCTTGGGAGACGGTTTAGGGACTACAATCGGAATTGCAGCGTCTTTGGCGATTGTCGTTCACAGCGGTGGAACTTTGATAAAAGTATCGTGCTAAGGTGGTAGACTTGACCGTCCCCTTCATTCGATCAAATGGAAGTATACGGATACGTCAAACAGGATCACTACTAGCAGTTCTACTGTTACAGGTCACTAGTTTTCAGTTAGATGCGTAACGAAGCAGGAGGAAAATGGCTAATGACGGGAGGTTTGTTAAGGAGTAAAAGGATGGTGAAAGTGTTAGGGACTTCGTCCTGGTATTCCAAAAGGAGGCGCTCCCATGAATGATTCCATGACCGTCGAGGAACGTATCGTAGCCAAGTTCTTGGAGAAATTAAGGTCTGATCAATCCATACCTCAAGAGGTTTTTGCCCGTATTCAGTCTTTATGCAAGGAGGGGCGTATGGCGGATGTACAGGCAATTTTGAGCGCCCTCAGAGAGGGGATCAGAGACTATGCCAAGAATTCGACGACTTGAGATACGCGGTTTCCGGGGGATCCGACAACAGGTTCCTCTTTTACTAGAGGGGAAATCTGTCCTGCTCTTCGGCGAGAACGGTACAGGGAAAAGTTCTTTTGTTGATGCTCTGGAAAAACTGTTTACGGGACGGGTTTCCACGCTAGACGGGCGTGCACAAGGTCTGTCCTCAGACCAGCACGGACCTCACATCCGTGACGGGCAATATTCCACGCGGATTGCGATTACCTTCGACGATACTAGCTCTACAGTGTTTGATTTTCGGACCAGTCTCCCGTCACTTCCGCCAAAACTGCAAGAATACATCGAGGCCGCGCGAGAGAACCTGTATATCCTCAGACGGCTTCAGATCCTTGATTTCATCGAATCTCAGCCAAGGGAGAGATACGATTTCCTCCGTCCTTTTCTTCCGTTGAGCGGCATTGAAGCTATGGAGAATACACTGCGGCAGGCTCTAGACAGAACCCAAGGGGAAGCAGAAGCTGAGACGCGGGAGCTGGATCGTCTTACTCAGGATCTCCGCCGTGTACTCAGCGGAAGATCACTTTCTCAGACGCTTACCGAGCATGAGATAGTTGTAGCACTCAGTCAGGAGTTGGCGGCGGTGAGCCACCCTCCAATAACTACCGTTCATCAGTTACCAGAGACTTTAAAACTTCTAACGGACGCCTTGGCTCGATTTGGAGACCTTTCCCGCCAGTCAAGGCTGACCAACGCCGTTCGGTCGTTAGAGGACTTCGCCGAAGGCATATCGAGGATCAACGTAACGCCCATAGTAACCACCCTAGTTAGCTTGCGAGAAAAAGAAGCACGGGAGGCTCGTGTCTTCTATGAGACGGTACTCGAACAGGGCATTCGCTGGATTCAAGAAGAATCACGCGTTACCTGCCCGCTTTGTGAACAAACGATAGATGCGGCGGGTGTAATTGCTCGTACCCAAGAACGACTCGTCGCCGCGAGAGAGATAGTGAACCTTCGGCAAGCGGCAAGGCAAGCGTTGGAGACTCTCCGACAAGCAGTTCGCTCCGCTGCTGAGGCAAACGGGCGTGTGGAAGCAAGAATCAGGGATCTGTCTAAGGATGAGAAGGATAGTTTGGAACAGGCTATAAAAAGTGCAGGCGATGTCATAGTCTCCCTTGAAACTGCAACCCGTGAGGAGATTCGGACTATCAATATCGAGTCGTTACGCACTTGGTCGTCTCAGATTTCCCAGGGTAGTTCCATATTAGCTGGCTTGAGTCGATGCCGTGATGCACTCCTGGGCTATTTGTCTTCTCTTCCGTCGCCGCAGGCTGCCCAGAAGCTGTTAACCGTTCGCGAGCGGCTAGAGCGAGCGTCCCAGATATGGCCAACTATTTCGCAGGCTAAAGCATCTTTGGAGGAAGCTCGTAAACGAGTAGGGATCGCGCAAGCTCTATTCGAAAATGCCCAGGCAGCGCGAAAAGAAGAAGTGCAGTCGCTCTTCGATGGGCTCTCAAAGGATATCAACGACATCTACGTTCGGCTTCACCCCGATGAGAGCCACGGGGGGGTACGTCTGGAGATTCGGGAAGCCGTGCAGAGGAGCGTTAATGTCCGAGCCAACTTCTATGATCGCTCTGACGAAGATCCACGAGCATATTACAGTGACGCGCACCTTGACACGCTTGGTCTTAGTATTTTCCTTGCACTCCGGCGTTGGTATCGAAAGCAGCGGCCAGGATTTGATCTGCTGGTTTTAGATGACGTTCTGACAAGCGTTGACACGGCTCATGCAGTTCGCCTCTCAGAGCTGCTGCTGCAAGAATTTAAGGATTACCAGATCTTGCTGACTACGCATGACCGCATCTGGTTCGAGCACCTGCGAGATATCCAGGCGCGGTGTCGGGTTGCAAATAACTTCATTAACAAGGTCATCCACAAATGGAGCATAGACGAGGGACCAGATATCAGAGAACCAGAGGACGAGCGTAAGGAGATCGATCGTCTCATCTCCGATGGTTCGCCAGAGGAAATAGCCGTGATGTCAGGACGGCTTCTGGAGCACATTCTCCAGGAGATGCGTTACTCACTCCGTTTGAGCGTCCAGGCAAAGCGGGGCGAACAATATGAAATCGGTGACCTCTGGCCAGCGTTCTATGCGATGGTCAAAAGAGATTATCCAACACTCTACAGTCAGGCCCATCTGATTCTCGATGCTCTTGACGTTCGCTGGCCTGTGAGAAACTGGATCGGAGCTCACCGCAACGACTGGGCAAGGAATGTTCCACGAGATACTGCTGTCGATTTTGCAAAGGCAGTGCGAGATCTATTTGATCTGGTGTTTTGCGCCATATGCAGGATGTTTATTGTTCCCTCTGCCACTCCGTTGGGACAGCTTGCCTGCCGAAGAGGGGAAAAAATATATCCGGCAGCCGGCAAGGATGCAGTTCGTCCTAAAACCAGAGAAGAATTGGTCAAGGAGACAGAGGGCGCGCTGCGTGACGCTCGCCTCAATACTAACCTATACTTGGCTTGGAAACGTGCAGAGGCTGGCCGCGAGCGCTGATGGCTAAGAAGCTGACTCACATATTAGACGCCAATGCTCTCATAGTTTACTTCAAAGGCGAGGACGGTCATCAGTTTATTGCTGACCTCCTGCGAGATGAGCAGAACAGTCTCGCGATTCATGTCGTCAATCTTTGCGAGGTCTACTACGGCTATTATAGGGCTGACGGGCAAGCCCAAGCAGACAAAGCATGGAGCCAGGTTCTTGAGATAAGCGGCCTTCTCCGAGACACAAACGAGGACTTTATTAAACGCGTAGGCCGTTGGAAGGCTAGACAATGGGACAGAGACGGCGAAAGCTATTATCTGTCTATTGCCGATGCGTTTGCGGCGGCTACTGCAGAAGAGTACGCGTGTCCTTTGGTCACAAGCGACCGGAACGACTTCAGTGCCGTTGACAAGGAAAAAGTCATTCAGATTCTATGGATACGCTGACCTGTGCTTTTACCCGCATCACATCCTTTTCTATTTCATGATCCCCAAGGAATGTAAGAAGGGAACAAAGGGGTTTGGCTTGAATAAGGGGAGGAGAAAAGGGGACGCGAACCTTTTCTAGGCTCCCTCGTAGACGCTTAAACGCTTATCACGAATACGATCACGGCTGTTTTCCGATCTACGATCACGATTGTTTCTTGTCCGGCTGCTTTTCGCGTTCATAATTCATCCTTGTTCTCCGGTCACGAACAAGTCTTTTCTCTACCCCCACGATCACGATTGTTTTTTCGTCGCCAAATCGTTTAGAATGCCCGCAATTTCGCCCCAGCTTAGAGCGTACACCAACTTAAAGGCACTGCATCCCGCGCATCAGTGATTTTTCTGAAAGAGGTTGACCCGCAAAGGGCAGTGCTCAGGCCCGCGCGAACTAGTAACCAAAGCGAAATGCCCACCCTCGAAGATAAAGCCAGGGAAAACATCCGCTGGCTGCTCACCAAAGCGGGCTGGACAGTGTGCGATCAGAGCGACGCGAACATCTCAGCCTATCGAGGTCTCGCGATCCGAAACTTTACCTTGAAACAGGGCCACGGTTTTACCGACTATCTTCTGTACGTAGATGGTCGAGCCTCCGGCGTTGTCGAGACCAAAAAAGAAGGTGTTACCCTCACCGGTATCGAGACTCGGTCGGACAGGCGGAAAAAGTCAAGATTCGACTCGCGGAACTCAACAACACAATGAGCGACCAAACAAACACGCAACCAGCGCGCGCACGGTTGACGAAGCTCTTCGAGTTTCTCAAAGCTTACATCGATCTTCGCTATCCACCGGTTCGGGACATTACTCAACAGCCGCGCTTCCTCTGGCTGAAAGACTTACCCACCCATGCTTCCGTCGAACTGTTTCGAGACGCGGGCAAACCGACTGATGAGGCTGAGAGCAACGATATCGTTCTGCGTTTAACGCGTCCGTCTATAACGCAGTGTCCATCGCCGCCTGCTGAATTGTCTGAATGGCTCAATCCGGGTTGGCAGGAACTTTCCGGCAAGGCGGAAGTCCGGCGGAGTCGCAATGTCGTTGAAAAAGATGGGATGACGCTTATTGAGCGGTTTGAAGCCGATTACCGGCGTCCTTTACTTCTTCGCACATGGCAGCAGCAACGTGAGCAGTGGATAATAAATGAGCGTCCTGCCCGAGAATCGCTGGCTCTCTTCCAAACCGTTTATGAGTGGTATGGAGTTCAAGAACGCGAAGGCGAGAGGATTGAACTGCTGGTTGGCGACGGGCTTTTGCATTGTTCCGATGCCAGCGGCGAGTTTCGCCATCCCATCCTCTTGCAAAAGCTGGAATTGGAATTCTACCCGGAAAAACGCCAGCCGCAGTTTGTTTTCCGAAAACGAGAGCAGCAACCGGAGCTTTACATGGAGTTTCTCCGCGTTTTGCCCGGAGTGAACAGTTCTCAGCTTGCACGATGCGCGGAGGAGCTAAAAGAAGCGGAATTTACACCACTTGGAGCTGAGGACACCGATGGTTTTCTTCGCCGGCTTATTCAAGGGCTCTTCCCGGGCGGCGGCACAATGGTTGGCAACGAGCAGGCATCCGCAAGTAAACGTGCCGACTCAACGTCGCAGTCTGAGCCATCCCTCTTCACTGAACCCAGCGCGGCGCCAGAGCAAAGCGCGCCGATCATGATGCGCCAGCCGGTGATTTTTATGAGAGCGCGTCGAACTGGACCGGGCAACGTCTTCGATCTGGTGCTGGAAGACATCGCGAGCCGTGATGTTTTTCCGCCTTCGTTGCTGCAAATCCTCGGGTTGGAGGAAAGGGTTGTCGGTCAGGTGGCGCCTTACTCTGGCCGGCTTTCGTTCGGGAACGAGGATGACGATGTTCTATTGAGCAAGCCCGCCAATCG